>DATHYN010000232.1:0-31684 GCA_035459145.1 Anaerolineae bacterium
GTTTTTCGCACACCACCCAAACATTATGTTAAGTAATATAAGCTTTGTCGTCAATTTATCTATTCGCACCCCATTGTTCTGCTTTGGTTATTGTCAGATTTTAGGAAGGTCATTAGTAGTGGAATTTTACCCGCCCTCCTCATTTGGAACATACCAGTCATCAAAGGGTAAAATGGAATCGAGAAATCTGTCCTAAAAATACCCCAACTAACGCTCACATCGGCTTAATTAGGTTGTATCACAACTACCATCCTCCTCCCTCCTCACAAAAATACCCGTAACGAAAGGATTTTTCGCTACGGGTATTTCAACTGGTTTTAGTCTAGCGATTTTGCGCTTCTAAAGCCTACTTTAACTCATCAACAACACCTATTGACCAGCTGTTAAATCAAAGTTAAACGCCCCACCACGTGGCATATTAGGATTAGCCAAACCACAACTATTGGTAACCACGTAAAAATGATTGTTAGCACTATCACCACGGCCACCAACATGCGTCCATGAATTCGTCCCAACAACACTATTTTCCACAGCCCCAGCATCACCCGGCATAAAGTATGGATTCGTATCCCACCACACATTATACGCCGTATCACCCGTATCATTCCACGATACCAACACATCAGCCGTTCCCGCTTCAGCAATCGTCAACGTCGACGGGGCCGTTGGTGCCGAGCAACTAGCAACGGTCATCGTTACCGGAACAGCTACCACCGGCGTAACGGGGTCATTGCTATCAATACACAAGGTTGCTTCGTAGACACCACTGCTAAGACCCGTGCTATCAAGAATGACCGTTACATCACTGGTAGTTGATGGCACCGTCGTGCCACCACTCGTTGATGTACTTAACCAAGCCACATCAGCTGGCGAGACACAAACAGGCGGGGCCGCTTCACATGTATAAACACGTACATCATCAACATACCAACCATCCCAACCATTACACCCATCTGTACCCACTTCCCAACGCAATTGAACTGTATCACCAGGGTTAGCCCCTAAATTACTCAGATTCAACTGGCTTTGTCCCCAACTACCAGAGACAGAACCACCATCCGCTCCCGTAAACGCCGCTTGACCCGCTAACGGATTATCATTACCTGCCCCCGCTGTATTCAAAGACCCATTATACCCATTGAACGTAAAAGCGGACCCTGGCACTAACGTAAACGCACCACCATTCACACTCGCTTTCAAGTTACCACCATCCCATTCCAACTCCATAGAAGCGTAATGGTCAAAGGCCATCAGCACCGGCGCGGTCGCCCCACCAGGAATGCTGATAACAGGGCTTATCAACTGGATAATCCCATTGTCTAAATCAGTTTGGCAATCACCAACAATCGGATCTGTCCCAAAGGCACCACTACCAGGACGGCCCTCAGGCAGGGAAGCGGAAATGGTCCAATCACGTGCATCCCAACTGGTTGGATTAGATGGCACTTGATTGACTGTCCATGAGCCTAACCCACTTTCAAAATCCTGTAACAAGATATTGCTAGGCGTTAATTCGGCCGAGCACAAAGCCGGCGCGTTCGGGTCAAGCATCGGTGAGAACACACCCGGACAAGCCTCGGTACGGAACTCAACCGCCAAAATCGCTTTCGTTACTTCAGCACAATCGGCCGTTGTAATGATCTCACCCGAAGGGCCAGCTGGTGTACCCGTTGTGGATAATCCTTCTAAGTTAACACCTAACAAATCATTACAAGCCATTTCCAACCCATCCGCATGAGCGGCAAAATCAGTTGTTGGTGTTTGGTAAGTCACTTGGGCATGATAATGAATGTGCGCCGCTTTCGTCATACCGATCCCATTGATCGTTTGACCATTAAAGGTACCCCCATCAACCAGTAACGAGTAAGCATGATTAGGCACACCAGAGTTCGTATGCACACCACCACCATCATCTGTTGTACACACATATTGAGCACTATCCGTTACTTTACCCGGGTCCCCATCACAAGTCGGATCCCACATGTCACGAATCGAACCACCAAAAGCAGACGCATCTTCACCCATTTGCCACCGGAGCTGACTATTACTACAACCAGTGCGCAAATTAGTATCACCCGTATCATTCCCATACCCATTCAACAAATCAATCGTTTCTCCGTAAATATCGGAGTAAGATTCATTCAAGGCACCTGATTGCCACGCGTAAATCAAACCACCTGTGTATTCAGTAATCGCATGACCCCATTCATGAGCGACGACATCATCCGCCGTCACCCCATTACAATAATTAGTCGTATTACCATTCCAATTTGCATTCGGGCAACTAATAGTTGGATCATTGTTAACCGACTGCATCTCAGCCCCAGCCCCATCATAAGAATCACGGCTAAACGCATTGAAGAAGAAGTAATAAGAATCCTCCGAAGCAACCAAAATATTCTGTTGGTCACCAGTCAAAGAACCAGGGAAAGCATCCCCTTCTTGCCACACTTGGGTACTGGTATTACCTTCAAAGAGACGGCGGAACAGCGCATTCGTCACACCTGTAAAACGGTCAACGATCTTACCCGTATGCGCATCAACATAAACAAACTCGCGCAGATTAGGCCCAGCTACTTCAACTTCATAAACCAGATGGTTCAGACCCATAATGCCTTGCAACAAGCCAGCACGGTACAGATAAAGTTGCGTATCAGCCGCGCCCAAATCAAACGATGTTAACAACGATAAATCATCACCACCATGCTCATGACTCGATGGGTTCTGACGGACAGCCTCCACAGCAATAACAGTCGCCTCGTCTGCCGTTAGCTGTGGGCTAGCACTACTAGCCAAATCGGGGATAAACACCCCATTAACAGCCGTCAAACGGTTGTCACTATCAGCATGAACCCGCATGATAGCGCCAAATACAGGCAAATCCTTATACATTTGTTGATATTCAAGGTGGGTAAAACCATACTGGTCAACAGTTATATCTTGCAACACCAACTCTGTAGTCGCATCTTGAATACCAAAAACACGGCCGTGCTGGGCAAAGAAAGCATCCGCTTGCGCCGTAACCGCTTCCTTACTGCTATCAAACAGTTGACTCTCATCAAAGCGTACAAAATTAGCCGCGCCCGTCGCTTTATTAATACTTACTTGCGCCCCAACATTATTTTCTAAATACGCGACGCCAGCCCCATCTACTAACTCTGCTTTACCAGAATCTGCTGATGCTAACGACATAAACGCCGGTGAATCAACCACAGCAACGGGCTCTTCAGCAATCGTCCAAATCAAATCTTGATCACCATTATTGCCAATCGTCAACGTTTGATTTGTGGTTGTATCGGCAGCTTGTGTACTTGTTAAAACAGCCGGATTAACATCAATCACCGGAGGCAGGGCACCCAATGTCGGCAATAAACACCACTCTACAAGTGTGCCTGTATCAAAACCCACATTATCACTAACAGTAACTGTCCAATCACCAGCCATCGATTCATTATCAAAAGCAGACAACGCTTCTGTGGGCACAAAGGTTCCAGTAACCCACGGATTTGTGCCATTGCAATGATTTTCAATATCCGTTAAGACACCTTCATCATCAGCGACCCCATCAAGGTTGTCATTATTACAGCCAAATGTACTCGCTGGCACCCCAGGTCGGTCAATAAGGGTAACAACCGTTCCCGTATCAACATGTTCCAGCACAAAAATCAAATCACCTACAAAGGTATGGGTAGCAGTCAGCGCAACATCTAAGTCAAGAATATTACTACCATTAGCCACCGTAATGGTATCCCCAATACCAGCTGGATTGTTATCAGGAATAGCGACATTAGGCACACTACAAAATACCGCTGGCCCATCATCTAATGTCGTAAACATAAAAGCGGCCGATGGTGACGCACTGCCACAACCATTGATCGCCGTCACCCGCCAATAATAATCAGTACTAGAAGCTAGCGTAGCTCCATTATAACTATTCGTCCCAACCGTAGCCGAATCAACAATGGTTGCGAAACCAGCGTCAGTCGCTATTTCTATAAGATAGCTGGTCGCAGCTGGGTCGTTTGTCCATGTAAAGTTAGGTGCCAGAGCCACATTACTGCTGGCATTAGCTGGCGTGCTTAATGTCGTCATCGACGGTGCACCAGCCAAGATATTCAAGGTGGTCATATCTGTATGCGTACCAGACGAGCCCACACCAGTGATAGTTAAGGGATAACTACCAACAGTAGCTAAATTTGTGTCGCTGACAGTCAATGTACTACTGCCCGGACTAGGGTTAACTGGATTAGGTACAAAACTAGCTGTAGCCCCTGAAGGAATGCCAGAAACACTTAGGGTAACTGGATCTGTGAAGCCACCAACCGTTGTCACATCGATGCTGAATTGGCCATCATTAGGTTGACACACATCCACACTAGCTGGGGTAACCGCAATATCAAAATCAGAGGTTACCACTGGTGGATTATAACAAATTTCAACTGCCCAACCATTAAGCTGTCCCCCGTCTAGATCCGCATTGTCATCAATACGTAATGTCCAATCACCAGCCATCGCTTCGGTATTAAAGGTAGATAATGCTGCACTTGGTGCATAGGTGCCGCCATCAGTGGGGGGGCAAGGCCAAGCTGGTGCTGGACCGGTGCCCGCATCATCTAAGTTGAGATTGAAATTATCACCGCTATCACAACTTTGAGCCATTATTTGAACGGCCGTTGCCGCCGGACTAATTAAATTAAAATCAAGATCATTAATATACGTATGTGTCCCCGCTAAGTTAAGCACATTGACATCAACAATCGTGCCGATATCAGCTACAGTCACAACTGAACTCGTACTTGTACCATTATTAGGCCCAACTGTCTTGGGAACATCTGTACTCGTATAAGTCGTACAGGCAATATTAGCCGTCGTAAACGAGAATGTAGACGAATAACCCCCAACAGCACAACTGTTATTGGCCCGCACTCGCCAAAAATATGTCGTATTAGGCGACAAATTCGTCGTATAACTATTGATCGCCACATTGGCCGAATCAACAATATTACTAAACCCAGAATCAGTCGCAATATCGATATCATAACTGACAGCCCCGCTTACAGCACTCCAACTAAAGGTAGGGGAGGCATCAACACCAGTGGCCGCATCAGCTGGGCTGGTTAATGAAGGGGTGCCTAAAGTAGTCGGGCTAACATTCAAATTGACACTGGTGGTGCTATTGCTACTGCCATCCGTACCAACCACATCAAATGTATAGTTACCCACGGCCACACCCGTCAAGGTCATCGTGCTATCATAGGGTGGGGTGTTACCGTTAGGTGAAAAGGTGGGGGAGGTGGGGGCCGAGGGGGCAGAAAGTGTCACCGGCGAGCTAAAGGAACCCACAACACCCACATTAATCGTGTAAACAGCATTAGACCCAACACATATATCAACTGTATTAGGGGTTGCACCAACCGTAAAGCCATCGACAGGGGCCGTAATCGTGAAGTTTTGATTAGAGATATCAAAGAAAATATTATTCGCACATTCAACCCGAATACGAGCCGTTGTCGTCGGGTTGTTCGGTACAGTAATAGTTTGTGAACCATCATTTGGCGTATTATTAAGAACGGTAACAGGGTAAGTAAAACCACCATCTGTCGACAGAACAATATTCACATTAGAACAATTAATAGGAGTTGCTGTTGTCCCTGCCACATCCCACGTAACCGTCTCATTCGTCAGCGCCGCCCAAGTAACGGCACTATTAGGTGACGTTACTTGGAACGGAGACCCTGTATTTTCAACCGAAAAGCTAACGCCATCATAATCGACACCGCCACCGCCCGCTTGATTGTCACGAACCGTTAAGCGGAAAGAAAGGTTACGACTGTAAGTAGGCAATATTTCCCCAATGACCGTCGTATTATTGACAAGGTCTGTAAGGCGCGGGAATGTACGCGTGGGAGACGTGGTTGCTAACCAAGAGCGGAAGATAGGCGCGTTCCCTGATGGTGATGTGGGCGCACCAGAAGGCCCGAGATCAAATTGTTCCCAATTGTAGGTTAATGGGTCGCCATCAGAGTCTGTGGCCGAGCCAGTCAATTCAAACGGTGTATTAGCCGGAATAGTCACACCATTCGCCCCATTTGCATTCGCATTAATGTTGGTTGGGATGCTATTGCCTGTCGAGGTCGTTGTACCACAACTCAGGCGAGCACCTGAAGTGACATGAGCAACCATTTCATCAAAACTGAGTGTATGGAAATAAGGGTCACTATTACTTTGCAGGTCTTGAGGACTACAAATGCCAGCATAAGCCTGAATAGTCGAGCCACTGCCTGGCTCATAAGCGGTAGGACCATTACGATTACCACCCGTGCAATTACCAGAACTACCATTAAAGGTATGGTTGCCTCCAAATTGATGCCCTAATTCATGGGCCACATAATCAACCCAGAAAGGATCACCAGTAGGAGACCCAGAACCTGTTTCTCCTTGTGCTTTGGAACCCGCTTCACAAACGACGCCTAAGGCAGCCAAGCCACCACCACCAGTACCAAAAACATGACCAACGTCATAATTAGCACTACCAATGACACTATCTAGATTACTTTGATTTTGAGTTAATAAAGCACTAGGATTATTATTAGAGTAAGGATCTGTGCCCGAGTTTGTGTAGATGACACTATCATTATTAGATACCAATACAAGGCGCACAGCCAATTCAACTTCATAAATACCCGTCACACGATTGATAGCCGTTACCACGGCCGCCTGCCCCGCCGCCACAGTACCACCATGGAAAGCGGTATATTCACCAGTCGCGGCGACCGCTAAACGAAATGTTTTTAGTTGATCACCGCGCGGGGTAACGAAACCACTATCGATAAGTCCTTCAATTTCGGCCGAGCGTAATCCGCCTGGATCCAAGGGAGGATATTGCGTAAAATCCGTTTCAAGTTGGTAATCAGCGACATAATAACTCAAGTAATGAGTCGTATCATTTTGTTGGTAAGGGTCAATATAAACCGCACCATTAGGTGTAAGAATCATGGCATGAAAACCCTGAGGCGTCCAATCAAGACGAACAGTTGCCATGGGATCATCAATCCCCTGACCAGCATAAGTCTGAATTTGAGGATATCTGGCGGCTAGGCCAGGCGCCATAATGGGCGAATTAACAATCCGGAAACGACCATCTTTGCCATTGGGCAATGGCAACGTAATAATCGTTGCGCTATCGGCCGGACGCACATCTTTTTCAAGAGGGGCGCTATTTAAAATTTGAACAAGAGTCGGTTGGTGGAGTGCCACTAACCGATAATTATTAGGTGTAACCCAATTTTCTCCCGTAACAGTAATATTATCAACAGTTGTATCTACCCAAAGAGGCAGAATTTGTTGTTGAGATGTATTAGCAAAAGTTACGGGTGGGGAATAAATAATTAACAATAGAAAAACAGACACAATAACAAGTAACAATGATCTAAAATGTTGGTTCACAATGATATTCCTTTTGCTACTTGAATTATGGCTAATAGTTTTTATAGTAGCAGGCTAAGGCTAGTGTAACCGAACTATGTCTACTTTACAAATTAAACAAACAACCATTACAAACCTCCCTTCTATAACAATGAGTCATCTGCTTCTTCATTATCATGTACCCTACCCATAAACCCCAAACTCCGGTAAAATACGATCATGCCACCAACACTCTATTTTACTTGGCTCGGCTCCAAACGAGCTCACAAACATAACGTCGCTCCCATCGGCTCCCTCCTCGACAAAGCCGCCCGCGGCGGCCTCCCCGTCCCCACCGGCGCCATCATCCTCGATAACTTCTACCGTACCGCCCGCGACCGTGACGTCCTCCAACTACACCAGAACCAGATCACCTGCCCCAATCCCACTGACCTCTACGACCTCGTCTACGGCCTCATGCGCTTCCCCCAAATCAACGAACCTGTCACCCTCCAACCCGCATTCTCCCCCCACCAACTCACCCCACCATACCCGTGGCACCCAAACCAAACCACACCCCCCTTTGACTTTCTCGATGAAAATGAAATCGCTAACCATCTCTGCACCCTCTATACCCGCGCCTACCAACAAAATGCAGATCGTTTCGATATTCTCCTTACAACTCACCAACCTAAGTTAACCACCAACACCGTCCAAACCACCAAATCCCACACCCGCCTCCTCCTCGGCCACCACACCCTCATCCCCAAACTCTACCCCAGCCAACCACCCACACACACCCTACCACCCCACCTCCAACGCCTCCAACGCCTCATCCGTGGCCTCTGCCGCACCCTCGACGATGACAACTGGCTCATCCATTGGGGGGATGACGGCCACATCTGCTGGCTCCTCAACATCCTCCCCCTCGGCCCCCCACCACCTTTCCCAGACCAATACGGCTGGCTCGCCCCCAGCTGGTACCCCCAAGACCAATTCCCCAACGCCCTCGACCAACTCACCACCGCCGCCCAACAATGGCGCAACCACTACCAACAACTCACCCCCCAAATCGGCGACGACCGTCCCCTCCTCCACCTCCACCAACAAACCCCCTACATCAACCTCGACCTCCTCGCCGACATCACCTACTGGGCCAACCTCTCCCCCCACCAGCTCACTAGCTGGTCCCCCGCCCCTCTACCACAACGTCCCACTAACAAACTTTCTTGGTGGCAACGCGCCCGCGCCCAACGCCACTATCAAAAATGGCTCGCCAACCTCCCCCCCCTCACCCCCAACCCGACCACTTACCTCCAATACAGCCAAAATCTTTTCCACCAACAGCTCCAGCAACCCACACCACCTACCACCCAACCACCTAGCCATCTCCCTCTAACCATTACCCACCCACCTATTAATGAGTAACCATATAATATGAAACCATTACACGGAACCCCCCTAAAACGATTCCTCCGCGACTACAAACGCGAAGCCAAACCAAGTCGCCAAGTCAGCGCCATTCTCCAAAGCGTCGAATACCCCGTCAACGTTGGCTCCATCTTTCGCCTCGCCGATGGCGCCAATCTCACCGAACTTATCCTCACCGGCATCACCCCTACGCCACCCCATCCCACCATCGATAAAGTTGGCCGCGCCAAAGCCAACCGCGTCCCGTGGCGCTATGTCGAAGAGCCCACGGAAGCGATTCGGGAGATGAAAGAGGCGGGCTATCACATTGTGGCCGTGGAGTTGGCCGAGGGCGCCGTCCCCTACCACACCTTCACCTACCCCCAGAAAACCTGCCTTATCGTTGGCCACGAAGACCACGGTATCACCAAAGCCACCCTCGCCGACTGCGACAGCGCCATCTTCCTCCCCATGTACGGCAAAGGTCTATCCCTCAACGTCCACGTCGCCCTCAGTATCGTCACCTACCACGCCCTTCACAGCTAGTTAACCCACTCCAATGACCTCACCACATATATACGAAACCCGTATCAGCCAACATTATTATCAACTAATCAGCTTAATATACCCCACCGCTGTTTTTTTGATGCTCTGGTTTATTCCCCCACTTTATGCCTTCTCTTGGGGGCAAAACGCCCTCACAACCACCATCATCTTTATAATAATCACTCTGATTTGGCTCGGCCTCCGCCATCTCTTCTTCAATCCCCGTCGCTTCCTCACCTATCTCACAGACCAAAAAATTAGCCTTACCCGCTTCAACAAACCAATCCACCCTGACATACCGCTAGAAACTATCACTGCCGTCCAACTCATTTACGACAAAAACAACACCTTACAACGCCTAATCATCGCTATCCCCGACCAATATATCCTCCCTCCTATTAATGACCTCGACCAATTCTGGCTAACCCTACACCCCTTACTCCCCTCTGATGTCACGATCACCACCCAACAAAACCAGTTTACATTCAACTATGAACAAACCACCCTCTCTACTCACACCCTTATTTTGTTTGTGGCTTTCAGCTTTATCTATCTGTTTAATATTCCCATCATCCCCACCCCTTATCGTTACTACCTAACCCTTCTCTTTCCCATCATAGGCTTACCTATTTGGTATCGATACCGCTCTAAACACATTCCTATTCAAAAAAGAAAGTGGTTAACTGTCCAACTGTTTGTTGCTATATTTATCCTTTTCGAACTATTTAGCAATCCCGCATTAAAACCGATTTGCCTACCCACCCATTGCGACACCTACAACTTTCACCAACTAACTTTCCTCGAAAACGATGCGATTAGAGCAGTTCGTCACTTCCCTCGTAGTCGCACCGCGGTCATTGCCCATATCCCTAACCACCCTTTTTCTTGGCCCCGTTATCGCACCATCGCTATGGGCCAAGCGGGGCAGGTTATTGTTGATGTGGGGATGAGTGCTAACGGCCGTTACACCCTCGCTCTCCTCGAAGAAGCCTCCTTTGATGTCACCAACCCCTTTACCCTAACCCTCTACGATTGGCACACTCAAACCGAAACCAATCTCGCCAACTTTGATTGCTCCGCTTACAACCTTTCCCAAATACGCCTCTTAACCACTACCAATCAACTTGCCATCATCTGCAATAAGCCAACACGCATCGACATCCGTCAACTCACCATGCCCCAACAAACACAACACCACATCACAAATCTAACCGCCAAACCACATACAAACAACCACATCACAATCGCTGCCCATAACCTACTCCTCCTCACCGATCAATCCCAATGGCATATCCTCGATTTAGACCAACAAGAAATCATCAACACAACTCCTATCCCGGAACAGCCCTTAAATCATTTGCGCCACGCTACCTTCGTCAACCCACAAAGCCAATCAGTTCATATTTTAAACTATAACCATATTTATCATTGGAACTTAACCAACAACAAATTAAGCCCCCCCTGCATCCTAGCCAACGATATATTCAATACCTATCTAACACCAAACCCCATACCCACCGCTTTTCCCCTCGTTATCAACACCATCCCCTCCCGTTCTCGCTACAGTACAGCCATTAAAATCAGTCAACTCCACCCCTATCCCGATTGCATTGCACAACCTCACAACACCATTCAACTCAACCAATTCATGCCCCACTCCCACCTCACTACCACCCCCAACCATCTCATCATCACCACCCAAGATGACAACAAACCTTTTTCCGTGATATTTCCGCGCTCAACAACCAAGGAGTAAGCTATGACCAACCTTCCCCCTGCCGCTCAA
Organism: Anaerolineae bacterium; assembly: GCA_035459145.1. GTDB lineage: Bacteria > Chloroflexota > Anaerolineae > Promineifilales > Promineifilaceae > DATHYN01. The sequence continues at coordinate 11,147 of DATHYN010000232.1, forward strand.
GCCCTCGGCCAACTCAACATCAACTACCAACTCTTCACCCACCCCGGCCCCGTTACCTCCCTCGCCCAAGCCGCCACCGAACGTAACCAACAACCCCACCAAATCATCCGCAGCCTCCTCTTCCGCGCCGGTGACGACTACATCATGGTCCTCGCCGCCGGCGACGACCAAATCGACTGGAAAAAATTACGCCACTACCTCGGCCTCTCCCGCATCACCATGGCCAAACCAGACGAACTCCTCACCATCACCGGCTACCAACGCGGCGCCGTCACCCCCCTCGGCCTCCCCCAACCCCTCCGCCTCATCGCCGACCAACGCGTCTTCCAACCCGATGAAATCTCTATCGGCTCCGGCCAACGCGGCACCACCATCATCCTCACCACCACCGACCTCCGCGCCGCCCTCCCCACCATCGAAATCACCGATCTTCTCTGATAATACCAACCCCCCAACCTCGAAGCTTTCTTAACCATACCCCACCAACCCACAAAACCTCCCTAAAAAGCTGCGAGGTTTCCCCCCAACCCCCTCACTCCCCCAAACTCGCCAACGAATAATAACCCAACCTCGGCCGCCCATCCACCCCCAACAAACTATACCCCGACTCACTAAACTGCGGCCCCAACAACGGCCCAAAATTCAAATTCCACACCACCATCGGCCCCAACGGACCCCACTCCGGCGCCAACTCAAACGCCCCTAACAAATACGCCCCCTGCTGATACGCATCCACATCATTCATAAATTCTGACCCCACCGGTGCCGCCGCCCCAAATCCATCAAAACTACCCCACCCAAACTCCGTCGCCCACAACGGCATATCACCATACCCCGCCTCGGCCAACAACCGCCGATACGCCCCCATCGTCTCTGCAAAGAAAAAAGTCGGATGATTATTATGGCTCGGCACAAACGCCGCCGGTGCCGCCACCGTCGTCTCCGGTGGATTCGCCCACCCGTACGGATGCACCCCCAACCCATCAAAATGCGTCCCCATCCCCGCCGCCAACAACCGTTCCAATAACGGTACATCCGCCACCGCCACCACCCCATCATCCACCCCACTCGGCGCCAACGCCCCCGCAATCACTATCGCCTCCCCATCCCCTGCCCGAATCCCCTCCGCTCCCGCCACCAACAACGGCAAAAACGCCTCCACCGTCATCGGTGCTCCCGTCCACTCCCGGCGCAAATTCATCTCATTCCAAATCTCATACGCCGCCACCCGTCCCGCATACCGCTCCGCTAAATATGTCGTAAACGCCCGAAATAACGCATAATCCAACGGTGGCCCATCCGCCTCCGTCGTCCCCCGACTCCACTCCGGGGCCTTCGCCACCCCCAACAACACCTCAATCCCTTCCTCTTCAGCCATCGCCACCAACGCATCCAACTCCGCCCACCGCACATCATCATACCGATCCGGCCCTGGCTGATACAACTTCCACGACACCTGCACCTTCACCCACCCCACATTCAACGCCCGCAAATGCCCCCGAATCACCTCCAAATCCTCCCCATGCAAATGAATCTGAATCCCAATCCGTTCCCGTGGTATCTTCTCCGCCGCCAACGGCGGTACCCGCGTCGGTGTCGCTGTCGGCGGCGCCATCGTCGCCGTCGGCGGCATAACCGTCGCCGTTGCCGGTGCCACCGCCGATGGGGGTACCACCACCGTCGCCGTCGGTGTCACTCCCTCACTTTCCGCTGTCGGCAACAACACCGTCGGTAATGTCTGCAACGGTATAGTCGCCGGCGGACTACCCCCTCCCACATCATCATCCCCTTGACCACAAGCCACCAACACCAACGCACAACATACCATCCACCACAAACGTTTCACAAACATATCTCTCTTCAAAATCAACCTCACAGAAAAAAATCCGCCAAATCCCACTAAACCTATTCAAACCAACCTCCACCTTAATTGAAACTCACCCTCTACCCAATTACCAACCTTCCAACCAAACACCCCTCATCCCCTCACCAACACCAAAAAATCCGTCAAATCCCCAAAATCCGCGTCAAATCCCACCAAACCTATTCAAACCAACCCTCACGCATTTAACCAGATACACAACCCCCAACCTATCTCCCCCCAATCAACGCCTCCCCCAACGCCACAATCTCATCATACATCACCAACCGCTCCCGCCACCGCCCCGGTATCCCCGCCAACCCATAAAACGCCCCCGCCAACTGCCCACAAATCGCCGCCGTCGTGTCCGCATCATCCCCTAAATTCGCCGCCGCCAATACCGCTTCCTCATACCCCTCCGTCTTGGCAAAACAGTACAACGCCGCCTCCACCGATGCCACCACATACCCTGTCCCCGCAATCTCTTCCCACTTTTTGTTCCGATACTTCCCCTCGGCCAACCCCACCACTTTCTCCGCCCCACTCTCAAAACCACCCACATCCAAAATCCCCTCTTTATCCACCCCCCGCAACGCCCGCCCCAACATCACCGCCCACAACCGACACGCCTCCACCGCCTCCAACGCCCCATGCGTCGTCCGCGAACTCTCCCCCGCATAATAAACCATCTTTTCCTCATCAGGATAATAAAAAATCGGCACCGGCGCCAACCGCATCACCGACCCATTCCCCGCACTCATCCGATCCGTCGACCCACTAAACGGCTCACCCGTCGCCTCAAACCGCTCTAACGCCCCCCGTACCGTATTACCAATATCAAAGCAGACCCCCGTACTACTCAAATACCCCTCCCGATACCAAGCCACATACCGTTCCATCTGGTCAACCCCATCAAATCCCCCTTTCTCCACCAAACTATACCCCAAACATAACGCCATCGATGTATCATCCGTCCACGCCCCCACCGGCAATTGAAACGGCCCACCACCCACCATATCCGTAATCGGCGTAAAAGAACCCGGCGCCCGAAACTCTAACGTCGTTCCCACCGCATCCCCTACCGCTAAACCAACCAAAGCACCCAACGCTCGTTCTTGAAAATCAGATTTTGGCATCAGGTTTCAACGCTGGTTGTACTTTCAATCGTCCCGGCAATGCCACCGTAAACTCCGCCCCACCTTTCGGATGATTCCGTGCCGATACCTGCCCCCCATGCGCCTGAGCAATCGCCGCCACCACCGACAAACCAACCCCAGACCCCGGTTGGAACGATGTACTATCCACTCGATAATATTTATCAAAGATTCGATTCAAATCTTCAGGTGGAATCCCCGGCCCTTCATCCCGCACCCGCAACGTAATCATCTCATCACCATGATATTTGAGATGCACATAAATATTCGTCTTCTCCGGTGCATACTTCAACGCATTGTCAACAATATTTAAAATCAAATGATACACACGGCTCTCATCAACCATCAACATATACCCCGGCCCCGACATGTGATAATGAATCGGTATCTGTTTACTCAATGATGTCCCCTCCACATCATCAATAATCCCCTTAACAATCTGATCCAAATCACACGCCGACAAAGTCAACTGCACATCATCACTACGTGATACCTGCAACAGCTCCGTAATCATATCCCCCATCCGATACACACCTGACTCAATCTTCTCAATATACCGCTGGCTACGCTCATCTAACTGTGTCGTCTTCCGAATCAACGTCGCAAAACCGATAATCGATGTTAACGGACTCTTCAAATCATGTGACAAAGCCCGCATCAACTCCGCCCGATCCGCTTCCAACTGTTTCACATATGTAATATCTTGCATCACAATAATCGTGCCCACATCAGGCAAATGCTGACCACTGCACAAATACGTCTTCTCTCCCACCACAATCTCCGTCGTTTGCCCAATACTACGACTAATGCCCGCAAACAGTTGGGGCAAATGGTTAGCAATAATCTCCTCGGCCGGCTCATTCGACACCAATACCTTACCACTATTATCAATGATAATTAACGGTTGCCCTAACGTCTTCGCCGTCGCTTGAATCGCCACTTGCTGTCGATTAAGCTCCGCAAACAGCTGTGCATTATGAATTGCTGTCGCAATTGGATTCGCAAACGAAGCCAAATTCTCAACATCCTGTGAATCGAACTCCTCCTCACCATCATTCATCAAGCTCAGTACCCCCACCACAGCATCTTGAATAACCAACGGAATCACAATCAACGCTTGCGGCTCAGCCGCCGTCAAATAATCATAAGTAGGATGATAACGGGGATGTTCCGGCAATGTATTGGTCATCACCCGCTTATTTTCATGCGCAGCCATCCAAATAACACCCTGATTAACCCACGTCCCCTTCTCTTCACCAACCTCCCCCAAAATTGGGCTCAACACCTCTTTATCTTTATGATATAAATGCAAAAACAATGACTGTTTCGGCCAATACTTCTTCAACTCTTGCACCAAAACTCGATACACTTGGTTAAGATCTAAGGTGGCCGTTACCACCGCCGACACTTCATTCAATGCCGCTAACTCTTGTACCCGTCGTGCCAACGCATGATCAGTCGCTTCATACAACCGTGCATTATGAATCGCAATCGCCGCAAAATCACCAATCGCGGCCAAAATACGCTCATCCCGCTCCGTAAAATTACGCGCCTTTTGCCGATGCCCCGCCGCCAACACCCCTAACGCCACCCCGCCCAAAATAATCGGAACATACATGATTGAGGAGACAAGATAGCCAGTCTTCACTTTGATTTGCTGATCACTCGACTGTTGCATCGCCCGCATCGGCTGTTGATTCTCTAACACTTGCCCCAACAATGATGATACCGGCATCCGCATCTGCTTAATCCGCTCTTCTTCGATGCCCTGATCCGCCGCTAAATATAAATCACCTGATTTTTCATCTAACAACCATAACGCCGCTTCCTCAGCATTGGCTAAAATTTGCGCCGTGTTCACCACTTCCTTTAACACTTCTTGCAATGTTAATTGTGATGTAATCGCCTGCGCAATATGCGTTAACGCATCGGCCAAATCCATTTGGGGTTGCAATGGACGGGTATGGCTATCAGGCCGAGCATCAATATGAATCATTAATTGTAAACTAGATAATGTTAACGTATCCCCGTCACTTAAACTATATGGTGTTTTAAGTCCGATAGAACGGCCGTTCAAATAAGTTCCATTTGTACTCCCCAAATCAATCGCATACAAATGTGATACCGTTGGCCTCAACATCAAATGCCCCCGTGACACACCATGATCCCGCGCCCCAAACGGCGTTAAATCAACCAAATTACTCAAAGGCTTATCCCGGCCTAAAACAATGTCGCCATTAATATCAAAGCCACGTATCACATCCCCTTTTAACGACTCAATCCGAATACGCCAAATAGGATGATTGCCCGCATTCTCAAATGCTAATGCACTAGGAATAGGTTGATAAGCGACTGGTATATTTTTATTAGGTTGCTCACTATTAGCACCATCAACCATAATCAACACTCCTTTGTTGATATTATACCGCATTTAATGAAACTATCCACGCCCCCTATAATTAGTCGTGCACAAACACCATTTCGGGTCGATATTGCTTTCTTTCATTCTATCTATCTTGGTTTAGACCGCCCTCTATCATCCTTCACCCCTTCTTCAACATCCTCGGCCGACCACGACCCACTCTGATACACAAAAAATAACACCACCACCGTAAACACAATAATCCCCCCCACCATCAACCAAAAAAACCAACTATTAAGCCAAACATGATCCGGCTGTACCAAGGTCGCTACTATCATACCGGTGGTTGCGCACTCACAATATAAAAGAATAAAAATATCACCATCAAAATCGTTAATATTGGCGTTGCATACCGCAAAAATCCCGCCGCTTCATTCTCACTCACATCCCGTTCCCCAGCCTTAATCGCCGTTAACATATTAGCTAATCTCTGCGCCCCCCATACAATCCCACGCACCACTACAACGACCGCTACCATACTCAGCAAAATATTATGCGATCCAATTTGTGGATATGCATACCCTTGATTTAACCACGGAATCAAGACAACAGCAGCCGTTATACTCAACACATCAATCAAAATAACCATTGGCCGCGCCAGCCTGCCCCCTCGCCGCCACCACCACCACATCAACCCTATCGCCACATCAATCGCCACCAACGGCACAAGCACCCCCACCCAAGCTGTCGCCGTCACCTCATCATACCCAAATAACGCACTAATCCCCAACCGATACAACCAAGAGATCAAGCCGGCCATAGTTGCCGCCCCAATCAACCGCAAACTGAGAACGGCCGTTAACCCCACCCCCACCCCAATCCCCAAAATCGTCACCAACAACAACCAATCCGGCCGCTGTTGCAATATCGTCACCGACAACCCCTCCCAATCCGTCGTCATCGCCTGCAACAACAAATTTATCATCAAACCAAACATCCCCACCACCACCCAACTACTAACCTCCCCCCACCCACTTACCCCCCAATCATTTTCCGCTCGCGTCGACAACAACATCCCAATGCCTAACAAAAATATCACGCTAAAGGTCAAGGCTAAAATCAAATGAGGAATACTCCAGGCTGCAATATCATCTCCATAAATCAAATGCCAAATCGGATCCGCGGGCAAAGAATACATCATAAATGCCCCCACCAAAATCAAACACCCTAATAATGGATAAGCCCGAAACCGCTGTTGCCATGTCCCTCGGCCCCACTTCACTAAATAAACCAACCCGATGAAAGCATAAACGGCCGTTGTCCCAAACGCATAATACATCAACATATGCGGCCGCCAAAACAAATCCTCCCCAAACGGCACCCCATACAACCGATGCCAAACTTCATCCCAATAAGCCCCCGTCACCACACAAAACCCATTCAACAACAACAAAAATACCAAAAATAACCGATAAGGTCGCGGTAACATCTGCACCACCGGCTCACGATGGCCGTCCGGCAATGGCCTCACCAATAAATGCCACCCCAACCACCCAAAAAACAAAATAAATAACCATAAAACCATCACCCCCAAGCCAAAATACAGTGCCGGCAACTCGCTAGGCACCCCTCCCCACCACGCTAACATCATAAAAACCACCCCACCCCCACCAATTAGTAACCACCGCCCCCTTGGTGTTAATGGCTCCTCTCCCCATCCACCTAAAAACCGACGCTCATACTTGGCCACAGTCACTCTCCTAAAACATGATGGACCAACCAATGATGAATCGTATGTGCTGTCTGCTCATAACTCGCTTCCATCATTAAATTATGCCCCGCTCGCGGCACCACCACATAATCAGCACCGTAAAAATCGGCCGTTTGCCGCGCTCCATACTCAATCACCGATTTATCCACATCCCCACTCAATAACAACATCGGTACCGTTACATCTTTCGGTGGATGCCAAAACGGCGCTAGATGTTGATACATAACCAACAACGACTCTTCCCCCAGTCGCTTCTGCAACGCTTCCGCCGTATACAAACCACCCTTCGTAATTAATAACTTAGCTACATTTTCCGCCCGCCGCACCATCGGATACGCATCCCAACGCCACATCATCTGCAAAATCGCCAATGGATCCAAACGTACCAACCGCCGCATCTGCCCCAACATCAATGTCCACGATGACGACATCGGCGCTACCAAGACCACACTCGTCAACGGCTGATCCACATATTTCAAAAACCATTGGACCAAAGCCCCTCCCATACTATGCCCCATCAAAATCGGCCGTTCATATCGTGCCACCTCATCCCGCAAAAAATTCAGATAATAATCCAATGTGCAATCACGCATCGGCCTCTGTACCGGTGACAACCCATGCCCCGGCAAACTATGCGCATGCGATTCCCACCCCCACTCGGCCAACAACGCCTGCCACGCCGACCAACACCACGCCCCCGTCCACATCCCATGCTGCATCACAATCGGCCGCTCATACCGCTTCACCTTCGGATAATAACTCATCCGCTCAATCCCATCCTCCACCACATGCTCCTGCCGGTAATGTGGCGTATCAATCCGGTTCAATACCACCCGTTCCGATGATGCCTCATTCACCCTCTCCCCCAATGACCCCACCACATCAATCTGGCTCAACGTATACATAATATAAGACGCTTGCACCACACTCCACCCTAAACCCGCTCCCACCAACGCCCCTAACCAAAAACCTCCCGCTCGCTTACCGTTTCGTGTCATACCTTACCCTCCTTTCATTTTCTTCCCAACTTAGGATACCAATAGAGCCGCCAACTCCCCTTTCATCACCGTCACTGCCTGCCCCCCAATCAATACCCGATTTGGCCGCACCGTCGTCCGCACCCGCCCCGTCCGCGTCGACAGCTGATAAGCCCGCAAACTCGTCTTATTCAAAACGGTCGCCCAATACGGGGCCAAATAACAATGCACCGATCCCGTCGCCGAATCCTCATTAATCCCAATATTAGGTGCAAAAAAACGAAACACAAAATCATACTGTCTATCTTGACTCGGCGCCGCCACCGCAATCCCCCGCACATCTGTCGTGCCTAACAGTTGCACAAAATCTGGCTTCAAATCACGTACCGCCTGCTCATGTGGCAACGGAATAAACAAATCTTGCCCCCCTTTATAAATCGGCGTCGCCGCCAAGCCCATCGCCGCCCAAAAAGAAGCCCGTGCCGTCGTCGGCTTCACCCCCATGCTGGGAAAATCCATCTCAATCCACCCATCCGCCTGCCGCGCTACCAAAACCCCTGTACGCGTATGAAACCGCGCCTCGGCCGTCGGCGCCAGCCGCGCCGTCTCCCACAACGCATGCGCACTCGCTAACGTCGCATGACCACACAAATCAACCTCCACCGTCGGCGAAAACCACCGCAAATCCCACCCATCCTGATACGGCAACAAAAACGCCGTCTCCGATAAATTAATCTCTTGCGAAACATGCAACATCCACTCATCCGGCATCTTTGTTGCTAAAAAACAAACCACCGCCGGATTCCCCTGAAACGGCTTCTTCGTAAACGTATCCACCTGCACGATCGTGATCGCTTGTGTCATAAACTCTAAATTCCTTCATCCAACCCATTCTGCCGAGCCATCTCATACGCTTCCCGTACCGCTGGCTCAAAACAGACACAATAAACATGCTCAATCGTCTCATCCTCGGCCAAAAAACGTCGAATCTCCCCCACCGCAATCTTCGCCGCCGCCGCCACCGGATACCGATACACCCCACAACTAATCGCCGGAAAAGCCACCGTCTCACACTGATGCGTCACCGCTAACTTCAAACTATTATTATAACAGCTAGCCAACAATTCCGCCTCATTCGCCTCCCCACCACGCCAAATCGGTCCCACCGTATGAATCACATACTCCGCCGGCAAATCAAACCCCGGCGTAATCTTCGCCTCCCCCGTCGCACACCCCCCCAATGTCGCACAATAAGCCCGCAACTCACGTCCCGCCGCTCGATGAATCGCCCCATCCACACCCCCACCACCCAACAAACTATTCTTGGCCGCATTCACAATCGCCGCCACCTCTAATTTCGTAATATCCCCTTCAATAATAGACCACCGCTCATCAACACTCACCACGCCACCTCCAACGTCTCTCGAAACAACGCATCCAACGGCTCAATCGTCTGCTTCGGCGCCACCAACTCCAACTCAAACCGCTTCTCCGCCAAACGCGCCATCTCCGCATCAATAAAATCACTAATTACCGGAATCCTCGGCCCCCGATCCAACTCCGCCCCCTCCTTCTTCGCCGCAATCAACGCCCCAATCGCCCTCTCTAATGCTGGCGCCAACTCCGCCTGCGCCACCAACTCCCCAAATGGCGTCGGCGCCACCCCTCGGCCCGCCTCAATCCACCGAATCGCCAACAACGGCCGCAATATATAAAAATATTTCTTAATCCACACCTCTTCCCCTTGCATATAAGACCGATAATTCCCGTCCGCCATATGATGATAATGATAGCTACACGCAATCGGATTGTAAAACTCAGGAATCAAAGCCCGTAACGCCCCCGCCGTCGGATAATCCTCCGCATACACAATCGGCGAATCTAACCACTCATACAATGGCGGGTTCGTCTTGGCAAACAAATTTAACGTCTTGCGAATATCCCAGCCACTAATATCCAAACTATCATTAATCGGCAGCTCAATTACATCTCGCTTCCGCTCCACCCGTATCGATAAATACCAATCCCGCCGATGGGCATAAATAAAGCGTACATCATAATCGCTATCCGCCGACGGAAACCCCCACGCTCGGCTCCCCGACTCGCACGCATACAAAATCTTGACATCATGCTCTTTTTCAATTTCGACCAAATGTTGTTTAATTAATGTTTCCATAATGAAAGTGTAGCCAATTCTCCCCATCTTGCCAACTTTATCCCAGACCATTCCCCTAAAAGTCATCCACTCAAAGGCATCCCCTTTGTCCAATCTTCCAACCAAACACCCTCCCTCACTTCACCAACACAAAAAAATCCGTCCAATCCCCAAAATCCGCGTCAAAACCCACCAAACCTATTCAAACCACCCCTTCCCTCCAGCTCACACAACCTCACCCCAAACAAAATTCACCCCAAAACCCAAATCCCGCTTGCCATCACCCCCAATTTCTTGTAAAATACTCTCCCCTATGCCTCCGTAGCTCAATTGGCAGAGCATGCGGCTCTTAACCGCCAGGTTGTAGGTTCGAGTCCTACCGGGGGTACTGAATAGTAGCCGCTCTTCTTAGAGCGGCTTTTTTATTACTGATGATGATGACAAAACCACTTCCGAATATTATACTCACTGGCTTTATGGGTACGGGCAAAACGGCCGTTTCCCACCACCTCGCCGCCCGCCTCAACCGCCCCCTCATCGATACCGATGCCCTCATCGAACAACAAATCGGCCACACCATCCCCCACATCTTCGCCACCCAAGGCGAAGCCGCCTTCCGCGCCCTCGAACGCCAACTCGCCCACCAATTCGCCCACCCCCAAGCCCTCATCATCGCCACCGGCGGCGGCCTCCTCGTCGACCCCACCAACGCCGACCTCCTCAGCCAACACAACCACATCTTCTGCCTCACCGCCTCCCCCACCACCATCTTCCATCGCCTCCAAGACGATACCAACCGCCCCCTCCTCCAAACTGCTGACCCCCTTAATCGTATCCGCGACCTCCTCCACCAACGCGCCGCCGCTTACGGCCGCTTCCCCGCCATCCCCACCGATAACCACACCCCCGAACAAGTCGCTCAACTAATTATAAACAATCTGGAATAACTATGACCTCTCCAACTTTTACCCGCACAATCACCCACCCCACCGGCCAATACCCCGTCCACATCGGCCCCGGCCTCCTCCACAACCTTCTCGAACTCGCCGCTATCAACGGCCCCGTCGCCGTCATCACCGATAACAACGTCCACCCCCACTACGCCCACCTCATCCCCGACCCCATCTGCGTCCTCAAAATCCCCGCCGGCGAAAAACATAAAAACCTTCGCACTATCCACAAAATCTACCGCGACCTCCTCCACTACGGCTTCGACCGCACCGGCACCATCATCGCCCTCGGTGGTGGCGTCATTGGTGACATGGCCGGCTTCGCCGCTGCCACCTTCATGCGCGGCGTCCCCTTCGTCCAATGCCCCACCTCCCTCCTCGCCATGGTCGACGCCAGCGTCGGCGGCAAAACCGGTGTCGACCTCGAACAAGGCAAAAATCTCGTCGGCGCCTTCAAACAACCCCAAGCCGTTATCATCGACACCGACACCCTCCATACCCTGCCCCCCCTCGAATTCGCCAACGGCCTCGCCGAAATCATCAAACACGGCCTCCTCGCCGACCCCGATCTCTTCCACCAACTCCACGCCAGCAGCCAACTCACCACCCCCGACCAATGGCCTGCCCTCATTAACCGTGCCATCGCCGTCAAACAAGACGTCGTCCAAGAAGACCCCTACGAACACGGCCGCCGCGCTACCCTCAACCTCGGCCACACCTTCGGCCACGCCATCGAACAACTCTCCCGCTACGCCATCCCCCACGGCCAAGCCGTCGCCCTCGGCCTCGTCGCCGCCGCCCACCTCGCCCACACCCTCGGCCACACCACCCTCGACCTCATCACCCAAATCGAACAAACCCTCACCCGCCATAACCTGCCCACCCGCATCCCCCAAAACCTCCCCGCCAAAAGCCTCATCAAAGCCATGGGTTCCGATAAGAAAAAATCCGGCAACACCCTTCGCTTCATCCTTCCCCGCACCGTCGGCGACTGCTTCATCACCGCTGATGTCCCCACCACCACCCTTACCACCACCCTCGACGCCCTCGCCACCGCCCCCCCCGTCGACATCCCCCTCCCCAAACCCAAAGGCAAACGCATCAACCACAAACACCTCAGTAAAAAACTATCCCACATCCTCCGCCACGCCCCCGACCATTACGGCCTCACCCTCGAAGATGGCGGCTGGATCAGCATCGACAAACTCCTACCCGCTCTCCGCCGTCGTCGCGACTGGAAACATATCGAATTAGCCCACATCCTCGATATGATGAAACACGCCAACAAAAAACGATTCGAGTTCGCCGATGGCCGCCTCCGTGCCCGCTATGGCCACACCTTTGACATCAAAATTGAACACCAACCCGCCACCCCACCTCCCACCCTCTACCACGGCACCCCACCCCAAGTCGCCCAAATCATCCTCCAAGAAGGACTCAAACCAATGAAACGCCAATACGTCCACCTCTCCACCGACATCCCCACCGCCCACATGGTCGGCAGTCGCCGCAGTGACAATCCCGCCATCCTCCACATCGATTCCGCCTCGGCCCACGCCGCCGGCCACACCTTCTACCAAGCCAGCGGTGACCACGACGACGTCTGGCTCTCAGACGCCATCCCCCCTGAATTTATCACCCTACCACAGGAAGAAAAATAATGACCCACCAAATCCTCCTCCTTCACGGCCCCAACCTCAACCTTCTCGGCACCCGTGAAACCAACATCTACGGCCACCTCACCCTCGCCGACATCAACCAACAACTCACCACCCTCGCCGCCCAACACAACGCCGAACTCCGCCACCAACAATCCAACCACGAAGGCGTCCTCATCGACGCCATCCACGACGCCCGCACCTGGGCCCACGGCCTCCTCATCAACCCCGGCGCCTTCACCCACTACAGCTACGCCCTCCGCGACGCCATCGCCGCCGTCGATCTCCCCGCCGTCGAAGTCCACCTCTCCAACATCAAAGCCCGCGAACCCTTCCGCCACCAATCCGTCATCGCCGCTGTCTGCCTCGGCCAAATCGCCGGCTTCGGCCCCCACAGCTACCACCTCGGCCTCCACGCCCTCCTCCACCACCTCACCTAACCCTCTCCCCCCACGCCGCCATCACCGCCCGATTCGCCGCCACATTCTCCAAAAACTTCCGCCGAATCTCCTCATCCTCAATATTCTCCACCTCCTTCTGCAAATGCTCATACCCCTCAACCAACACATCCTCCGCCCGCTCATCTCCCATCCCCCGCAAAATCTCATACATCCGCCAATAAACCATCACCGGATATTCCACCCCTGTCACCCCATGCTCCGCCACCCATAATAACAACTCCTCTACACACCCCTTCGCCTTCAATACATCCCCCATCTGCCACGCCACCCATGCCAAACCCGCCAAATTGTCCACCCCATCCTGATGCTCATCACGTTCCCGCCTCCCCTCAAGCGCCGTCTGATACCTCTCTCGCGCCTCCTCCCATCGCTCCAACCCCACCAACGCATGTCCTAAATACGTATTCACAAAATCAATCTGTCCCTTATTGTTACTTTGTTCCCAAATCACTAATGCCTCCTCCCCCTTTTGCATCGCTAATTCATATCTCTCCAAACCCACATACGTCATCACTAAATTTGTCAATATCAATCCCTCCTCGACCCGATAACCATTTTCTCGCACCACCACTAATAACTTATCAAACTCCTGCAATGCTCTCTCAAAATCCCCCGTATCCATATAAACGACTGCCAAATTATTAACCGCAAATATCTGACCAAACAAATAATCAATCGCTTTGCATATCGTTAACACCTCTAAATACAACGAAATACAATCCGTAAACCGCTTTTGACGTTCCGCAATAAGCCCCAAATTAAACAAACTCCCTGCTTCCCCTTGACGATCACCAATCTCTTTGTAAATCATCTGCGCTTTTGTGAAATAAGTAAAAGCAACCTCATACTTGTCCCAACGAAAATATACCCCTCCCAAATCAAGCCAACAATCAGCCGTAATCTTTTGAAACCCTTCCTCCTCGGCCACCTCCGCCGCTCGCCTCAAAATCTGCTCACTCTCATCAAACTGATGCTGTATCCGCAATAGACGTCCCTGCAAAAAAGCACCTTCACACGCCACCTCTATTAATCCCGCCAACACCCCTTGTCGCTCCGCCTCCATCGCCATCGTAATCGCCTCGTCTAACTCCCCCATCATCCGCGCATAATAAGCCCGTCGCAACAACAACTTAGCCCAACACACATCACTATCCACCAACTTAGCCAACTCCATTAACTTCGCTAATATCTCCGCTTGCAACTCCGGCTTACTCCACGCCTCATAAACCAGCTCCATCTGCAACAAAATCTCAAACCGCGCCTCCCGATCATCCTCCTCCGTCAAGGCCAACACCCGCTCCCAATAATACAACGCTTCCTCATGCGCATAATGCGCCATCCCTTCCTCCGCCGCCAACACACTATACATCCGCTCCTTAGCCATATCCCCTACTTCCCCCCAAACACGTGCCAACAACGGCGCATACGACCTCTCCCCCTCATGCGTCACTTCCAACAACAGCCCCACTTCCTTATGTACCGCCACCCACCGCTCCTCCCCAATCCCCGCCAACAAACTCGTCCGCAACTTATCATGCGCAAACTGCCACGCCTCCTCATGCACCTCCAAAATCGCCGCATTCGCCCCTTGAATCAACCACTCCTCTAACGAAATCTCTCCACCCTCGGCCAAAAACCCCTCCACAAACGCCACATCAATTACCCGCCCGATAACAGCCGCCCGCTCCAACGCCGCTCGCGCCACCACCGACACCCGTCCCAACCGCCCCGCCACCACTGCCTGAATCCCTCCCGTCAAAATATGCTCCGGCAACGCCGCCCCATCAATCTGCCCCAACTCCCCCCGCGCCTCGGCCAACGCCCGCACCACCTCCACTAAAAAGAACGGATTTCCCTCCGTCTCCCGCTCCAACCACGCAATCATTCGCTCTTCATGCGCCACCTCACCCACCATCGACCGCACCAACTCCACAATGCCCCTCTTACCCAACCGCTCCAACAACAACGTCTGGCTATCCGGTAAAATATCCACCAAATCCGGCCGCTCATCATGCCGATAATTAGCTACCACCAATAACGGTAATTGACTCACCACCTGATTCAAATGATGCAATAACGCCAAACTACTACTTTCCATCCAATGCAAATCTTCTAAAATAACCAATACCGGCTGTCTTTGCCGCCGAAACATATCCGTCACTATCCGAAACAGATACTTCTGCGCCAACTGTGGCGCCAACGGTGGCGGTGATGGAACCTCCCGCCCTAACAACTCATCCACATCATCAAGATATAGCTTCAAAATCGACGCATCCTCATCCGATAACGCTGTCGTCAACAACAAATGCCGCCAAATCGGCCGCCACACCTGATACGCCCCTCCCTGCGCCGCACTCTGCCCCCGAATCACAAACACTCCCTCAATTAACGCTTGTGTCCGCAACTCATCCATCAACCGTGACTTCCCCACCCCACTCTCTCCCCCCACCAACCATGACGACCCTCGCCCCTCAAAGATGCCATCCATCCCCTCTAACAACTGATTCAACTCCTCCTCTCGGCCCACAAACCGCGCACTCTGCAAAAAACTCTCCCGAATCGCCGCTGTCTCCGCCGGCGGCTCCGCCCCCGTCACCGCCCCAATCGCCACCATCACCTCTTCTATCGTCCCATACCGCTCCGCCGGCCACTTCGCCAACAACCGCGCCAACACCGACCGCCACCCTTCAGCCACCCCCGTCCAATCCACCGGCGCATCCACAATCATATCCATCACCGCCCCCACATCATCACCCCCAAACGGCACCCGCCCCGTCAATATCTGATAAATAATCACCCCCACCGCATACATATCCGAACTAAAACTTGGTTTACTACCCTCAAAAAACAGCTCCGGTGCCATATAGGCTAACGTCCCCGCTAACTTCCCCTCACCATCATCATAAACTGTATCCAACGCCAACCCAAAATCAACAATCCGCACCTCCCCCTCCACCACCAAAATGTTATCCGGCTTCAAATCCCGATGCACAATCCCCTGCTGATGCAAATAACGCAACGCCTGCCACACCTGAAAAATATACTGAACCCGATTAGCCTCATCCGCCGCACACGCCTCCACAATTGTCTGACTCTCCGCTAACAAACTCATCGTATAGAACGGCTGATAATCCTGCCCAAACCCATAATCCAACACCCGCACAATATACGGATGATGCAAGCCCGCCAATGTCCGAAACTCTCGCGCCAACGCCAACGCCAACCCCTCGGCCGCCTCCGCCTCCAACTGCTGCAACTGCTTCAACGCCACCCGCTGCCTCTGCAACCGATCATAAGCCACATACACCGCCCCCATCCCCCCTTCACCAACCAAATCCGTTAACTCATAGCGATAACCTGCCATCAAAAACCTCCACACTCATAGATCACTCGGCCCTAATACTTCTTCACAACACCCAGTCCCAATCATTATACCCCAATATTCGTACCAATCATCCGCAAGACCACCATATCATGTCCCCCATCCAATCTCAAATTCACCCGTTACTTTTCTCCCCTAACCAACACTGTATAATTAACGATAACCTGAGTTAAACAATCCCCCCCTCTTCCCAACGTCATTTCGAGCGCAGTTCAATCCGCCCCTCCCTCAACAAGCCCCACTCCTAAATCAAGGATTGAACGAAGTCGAGAAATCTACCCAAACAACACATTAACCAACACATCCACAGGTTTAATTCATTATCGAACTCAGATTAACGATAGGTAAACTCTCCACACAAGCACCTATCAAAACCAAACAATACCTGTGGCTATAAAAAATATAGCCACAGGCCCAACTTTTTTACTTGTTACGGAATAGATATTATCCATGATCAACTACATCATCATCGGCAACGGCGCCGCCGGCACCGCCGCCGCCGAAATCATCCGCAAATACGATAACGGCACCATCACCATCCTCTCCGCCGAACCCTACCCCATGTACTCCCGCCCTGGCCTCGCCTACGTCCTCACCGGCCAAATCCCCGCCAAACAAGCCATCACCCGCACCGAAAAATGGTACCAAGAACGAAACATCAACCTCGTCTACGCCCGCGCCACCAAAATCGACACCAACCACCAACAAATCTATCTCAATAACGGCCAAACCCTCCCCTATGACCGCCTCCTCATCGCCACCGGCGCCCGCGCCGTTCCCCCCCCCTACGCCGGCCACGATCTCGACGGCGTCGTCTACCTCGATACCATGGCCGGCACCAAAGATCTCCTCCAACAGATCGCTTCCCGCCGCCGCCACCGCTTCTGGCGCGGCACCCCCCGCGCCGTCGTCATCGGCGGCGGCATCACCGCCCTCGAAATGGCCGAGGGGCTCGCCATGCAAAAAGTCAAAACCCACTACTTTCTCCGTGGCGACCAACTATGGCGCCGCGTCTTCACCGCCGATGAAGCCGACCTCATCGCCCACAAAATCGAAGAGCACGGTGTCACCATCCATTACAACACCGAAATCGAGGAAATTATCGGTGATGGCCGCGGTCGCGTCAGCGCCGTCACCCGCCTCCACCACAAACGCCCCCTCCCCGGCACCTTCCCCTGCGACTTCGTCGGCGCCGCCATCGGCGTCCGCCCCCAAATCAGCCTCGTCAAAGACACCCCCATCGCCACCGAACGTGGCATCCTCGTCAACAGCCACCTCGAAAGCAACATCCCCAACATCTACGCCGCTGGTGATTGTGCCCAAGTCTATGACCAATGGAGCGATAAACATCTGCTTGATGTCTTATGGCCGAGCGCTGTGGCCGAGGGTAAAACTGCCGGCTACAACATGGTCGGCCACACCATCCCCTACCAAAAAGAGATCCCCTTCAACGTCTGCCTCCTCTTCGGCCTCCACATCGCCATTATCGGCCAAATCAGCCCCGACCCCTCCGGCCCCGATGAAGAATTCCAAGAAGCCCTCTCCCGCGGCAGTTCCGAAGTCTGGTTCACCTTCCCCCGCAACTACGCCTCCGCCTGGTCCAACAAAGGACACCAAGGCATCCGCCTCGCCTGGGCCGATGACCAACTAGTCGGCGCCCTCCTCATCGGTAACCAAAAGTTAGCCGAACCCATCCGCGATCTGATTACACATCAAGTTGACCTCACCCATCTTGCCCCCCAAAACCAACCCAATTTAGACGATTTACCCCAACAACTCGAACAAGCTTGGTTAAACTGGAGACAAACATGCGCCAAATAGTTGTCCTCATTCTTGGCATCATTTTACTCGCCGTCATCGTCATCGCCAGCCTCCAATTCAAACCCGCTCCCCCACCCAACCCTATCGCCGACCTCGACAGCCTCCTCAACGCCGCTACCCCCACCCCCCGAGGCGGCCTCACCACCCCCGTCCCCGTCATCTTTCCTCCCGGCTCCGGCACCATCGTCCCCCATACCAGCTTCCCCCTCGACGGTGCCCACGCTACCACCGATTGCCAAGCTTGCCACACCGCTGGCATCTATCAAGGCATCCCCAATACCTGCTTAGACTGCCACGCCACCGACGAACCCCACAACGGCGAATACGGCCTCGACTGTGAATCCTGCCACCTCACCACCGCTTGGGAAGACGCCACCTTCGACCACAGCCGCACCAACGACCAAGATTGTATCGCCTGCCACACCTCACCCCCCGACCACTACCCCGGCGCCTGCCAAGATTGCCACCAAGACACCACCAGCTTCCTCAACATCAGCTTTGATCACACCAATATCAGCGACCAATCTTGCCAAGATTGCCACGCCCCCCCTGCCAACCATTTCCCCGGCGAATGCAGTAACTGCCATGTCAGCACCGATGACTTTACTATCGTCACCTTCGATCATTCCGTCATCGGCAACCAAGATTGCGTCAACTGCCACACCGCCCCCCTCAACCATTTCCCCGGCCCCTGCATTAACTGCCACCTCGACACCGACAACTTCCGCAACGTCACCTTCGACCACTCCCTCATCGGTGCCCAAGATTGCCTCGCTTGCCACACCCCGCCCCCCAACCATTGGCCCGCCCCCTGCGCCAACTGCCACCTCGACACCACCAACTTCCGCAACGTCAACTTCGACCACTCCTTCATCGGTGTCCAAGATTGCGCCGCCTGCCACACCCCGCCCCCCAACCATTGGGCCGCTCCCTGCGCCAGTTGCCACATCAACACCGGCAACTTTTCCATCGTCAACTTCGACCACTCCCGCATCGGCGCCCAAGATTGCGCTGCCTGCCACACCCCACCCACCAATCATTTCCCCGGCGCCTGTGCCGACTGCCACTGGGACACCACCAATTTCCGCAACGCCACCTTTAACCATTCAACCATCGGCACCCAAGATTGCTCCTCTTGCCACACCCCCCCGGCCAACCATTACCCCGGTGCCTGCCGCAACTGCCACTTAGACACCACCAACTTCCGCAATGCCAGCTTCAGCCACAGCTTCCCCATCGATCACGGCGGCGCCAACGGCAACTGTAGCACCTGCCACGGCTCCGCCCCCGCCCCCAGCTACACCTGCACCGCTTGCCACGACCAACAAGAAATGCAAGAAGAACACGCCGACGAAGGCATCAACGACATCAGCAACTGCGCCTCCTGCCACCCCAACGGCCTCGAACCCGACGACAACGACAACGGCGGCGGCGGTGGCGGCGATGGTGACGGTGGTGGCAACGGTGGCGGCGGCGGCAACGACGATGACGATGACGACGATGACGGCGACGACATCCTCCCCCCCGCCCTCCAAGCCCTCTTCCACAAATACCACTCCACCACCCCACACCCCACCCGCGCCCTCCACATCCTCCAAACCATCAACACCACCTAACACCCAACGTAACGGCGAGGCATTCGGCGTCTAACCCCCCTAAAAACTTAATACCCTCTCTCGCCGAATGCCTCGCTCCCCTAACCCCACCTCTCGCCTAACCTCCCCTCGGCCTCCACCCCCTCCCAGCCCCGACCTCGCAGCTTTCCCAACCACTCCCCTCCAACCCACAACACCCCCCTAAAAAGCTGCGAGGTCTCCCCCACGCCCCCGCGCCAGCCCAACGTACCGGCGTGGCATTCGGCGCCTTACCCCCCTAAAAACTTCTCACCCCCTCTCGCCGAATGCCTCGCTCCCATCATCTCCCCTCTCGCCTAACCTCCCCTCGGCCTCCACCCCCTCCCAGCCCCGACCTCGCAGCTTTCCCAAC
>DATHYN010000233.1:0-5665 GCA_035459145.1 Anaerolineae bacterium
CAACCCCCACCCCCCAACCATTTCCCCACCTCTCCCCACCTCAAACCAATCATCATCCCTTGGCCCCGCCTCTGGACCCATTTCCGCCTCGCTCTCGAACTCCACCGCCACCCCCCTGATATCTTCTTCACGCCCGCTCACGTCATCCCCTTCACTTACCGCCGCCCCAGCATCGCCACCATCCATGACCTCGGCTACCACCATTTCCCCACGGCCCATCCTCCCGCCCAACGCCGTCAACTCCTATGGAGCACCCAACACAATGCCCACCGCGCCCGCCACATCATCACTGACTCCGATGCCACTAAAAAAGATATTCACCATTTTTATCACACACCTTTAGCTAAAATGACCACCGTTTATCCTGGTCCCACGCCGGAGCTTGCCCCTGTGACCGATATGGGGGTGATAACGGCCGTTCTCCACCGCCTCAACCTCCCCTCCCCCTACTTCCTCTACCTCGGCACCCTCCAACCCCGCAAAAATCTCGTCCGCCTCATCCACGCCTACGCCGCCTACAGCCGCCAAACCCCCGCCCCCCACGCCCTCATCCTCGCCGGCCGCCAAGGCTGGCTCGCCACCGACATCCTCAACACCCTCGACACCCTCCCCCCCACCATCCGCCAACAGATCCACCTTCCCGGCTACATCGCCGAAACCGATAAAGCCCCCCTCCTTTCCGGAGCCACCGCCCTCCTCTTCCCCTCCCTCTACGAAGGCTTCGGCTTCCCTATCCTCGAAGCCCAAACCTGCCATACCCCCGTCCTCACCGCCAACAACAGCTCCCTCCCCGAAGTCGCCGCCCAATCCGCCCACATCGTCCCCGCCACCGATACCGATGCCCTCACCCAAGCCCTTCTCCGCCTCGCCCAAGACCAAACCTATCGCCAACAGCTCATCACCGCCGGCCAACAAAATATAACGCGCTTCTCCTGGCCCCAAGCCGCCCAACAAACCCTCACCCTCCTCGAACAACACGCCTCACATCAAAAACATCATAAATAATCTGATTTCGACAATTCACTCCCCCCTCCCAACGTCATTTCGAGCGTAGTTCAATCCGCTTCTCTCCAAAAACACCTAACAATTAAAACAAGGATTGAACGAAGTCGAGAAATCTACCCTAACAACACCCTAAACAACGCATCCACAGGTTTAATTCATTATGCACACTCCAATCCCCCCTTACTGCTCCGCCCAATACGCCTCCGCCTCGGCCACCGCCCGCTCCAACGCCTCAATCCCAAACGGCTTCCCCACATACCCATTCATCCCCACCTTCGTATAATACTCCCGATCCGCTGGCAATGAATTCCCTGTCAATGCCACAATGTACGGCTGCCGCTCCGCGGGCAACTCCGCCCGAATCCGCGCCGTCGCCGTCGGCCCATCCACCTTCGGCATCTCAATATCCATCAAAATAAGCCCATAATCTTCTGTCTCTAATAACGTCAACACCTCTTCCCCATTCGTAACCACATCCACCACATAACCCAAATGGCCCAAACTCAACGTCACTAACTCTCGATTAATCGCATTATCATCCGCTAATAAAATTCGCAAGGTCATTCATTACCTCAATGATTAAAATCATTTCAAAATTGATTAAATAATGCTCCGCAACCTGTTTACCCAACAGATTTCCACCACTCTCCGCGACAAAGCATCAACCCAATCATAACAACTTTTCAAACGAAAACCAAAAAGCGTAAGCATTAACCAAGAAATCTCCCCCCCATTTTCCCCACTAACGGGCTAAAATCACACGCCCACAAAACAAACAACGTTCCTTAGCCACTAACAACCAATGCACCACAAACCGTCGCATCCCCCCGGCCACCAAAAATAACGCACTCAATAACGCAATCAATAACGCCAACCCAAACGACATCGCCACCGCACTCGCCATATCCGACCGCCCCGTCACCACCGGCGATAACAACATCGACTGACTAAAAATCGCAATCCCCGCACTATTACTGACATACCGCAACGTATTATACGCCCCCGCCACACTACCCACCCCATTCGACTCAAAAGAATCCAACACCAAGGAATGAATCGGCGCCGCCGTAATTCCCATCCCAAACCCAAATACAATCAATATCATCCCAATAATCACGCCACTATAATTCTGATGAACCCCCACCAATGCTAAACCAGCCAAAACCGCAAACGACAAAACCCGCACCATGGTTCCCGTCACCGCCAACTTCCGCGGCCCCGCCATCTCACTCAACCGCCCCACAAACAAACAGGTCACTAAATTAGAAATCGACATCAACATCCAAAACACACCACTTTCCGCCGCCGAATACCCTTGCAAATCCTGCATATAATATTGCAACAAAAAAACCAACCCCTGCATCGACGCCGCATACGCCGCCCCCGCTAACAAACTCATCTGAAACGACCGATTATTACTAAAAATCGATAAATCAACCAATGGCGTTTCCGTCCGCTTCTCATGTTGCCAGAACATAACCCCCGTTACCAACCCAATTAACAACAAATTCAGTGGCGATATATACGCTCCCATCCCTTCAATCGGCGTCAAAGCCAACAACACTGTCGTAATCATGACCCCCAGCAAACCCGCCCCAATATAATCAAAACGTCCCTTTTCCACCTCAAATTTAGGCAATAAAATCACCGCAATTACTATATATATCGCCACAAATCCCGCACAAACGGAAAAAGTCGTCCGCCAACCAATCATATCTACCAAAAACCCACCCAAACTCGGCCCCAACACATACCCCAACGAACTCGCCGCCGACCAATACCCCATCGCCCGATTAATCTGCTCCCGTGGATAAATCCCCCGCAACAACGCCACCCCATTCACCGCCGTCGCCGATAACCCCACCGCCTGCATCGACCGACTCCCAATCAACAACCAATACGAATCTGTCAACGCACACATCAACGTCGCCCCCGTAAACATACTCATTCCCACCACAAACATCATCTTCGGCGAATAAATATCACCCAACTTCCCCGCCGGCAATGCAAACACCCCCGCCGATAACCAATAAATCGAAATCAAGACCGATAATGTCTCATACCGCACCCCCATCTCATTCGCCAACTGCGGCAGCGCAATCTGAATCGTCGAATTCGTCAACGATCCGATAAAATTAATCCCAACAATCACCAACGTCAATAATAATAAACGCCACCCCAATCCATCCCGTTGTTCAACCCTGTTTATATAACTTAATTGCATCTCTATTTCCTCTCTTCTGCATTACGTATTATCAACAACGAGGAAATTGATTTTCAACTCAGACCGTATTCACACGGCTAAAGCGCACTTAAATCGGGACGCAGCAACGGCCGTTATGCTCAGCACAACAGTAAGTAAGCCCCTTGCCCAACCCATCAAGCAAACAACTAACATCCACCAACCATAATCACGGGTAAGCAACACGCCACCATACCACTATCTTTAACCAATAAAGACAATCATACAGCCACGCCATGGCTGGCACACTCTAATCAATATAAAACTGTTTTTAATTACTTCTCGCTGTTAAGACCGACAAGTATACCCCACACCCCCACTGAGATCAAATCGTCAATAGTACCAAAGTACAACCCCCAATCCCCAACCAATTCACCCCTACTCCCCTTCGCGAATACTACCATTTTTCAACATTTCACTGCCCACACTGGAGGTGGCGCGATTTGTTAAATCGCCAGTCTTACAACTGAACACCCCTTTCTCTTATAAAAAACGACACTATCCTTCAAAAAGCCTGTCGGTTTTTAACATTTCACCCCAAATCACCCCCAAGCCTCCTTCAACGACAGCATCTTCGACGAGACATCCCAACTAGCCTAATGCGTTCACGCTCAGGCGATCTATGCCCAAGCAAGCATCCTCTTTTCACCAACCCTGATACAAAAAACGACAGCATCTTCGACGAGACATCCCAACTAGCCCGATGCGTTCACGGGCGGCTCCACCCCACCCAAACCTCGCCCAATCCACAAACCCTACCCAACCACAAACCATCCAACCAAACACCCCCACCCACCCCTCACCCCACCAACCCCAAAAAATCCGTCCAATCCCCAAAATCCGCGTCAAAATCCCCAAACCTCACCCCCGCCATAACCTCTCCTCCAGCTACACAACAAAAAAAATCCGTCCAATCCGTCCAATCTGTGTCCAAATTCTTCAACTACCCTCCCCCCATCCCCCCCATTGACAACCCTCCCCCCCCGCTCTACAATACTACCCATGAAAACCATCCAAACGTTCGCTCAAAAAGTCCGTCAAAACGTCTCCACTGTCATCATCGGCCAACAAGACACCCTCGACCTCCTCCTCGTCGCCCTCCTCTGCCAAGGCCACATCCTCCTCGAAGACGTCCCCGGCGTCGGCAAAACCATGCTCGCCCGCGCCCTCGCCACCTCCCTCGGCATCTCCTTCAAACGCCTCCAATGCACCCCCGACCTCCTCCCCAACGACGTCACCGGCGTCGTCATCTACGACCAAACAAAACAAGATTTCCGCTTCATCCCCGGCCCCGCCTTCAGTAACCTCCTCCTCGCCGATGAAATCAATCGCGCCACCCCCCGCACCCAATCCGCCCTCCTCGAATGCATGGGCGAAGGCCAAATCACCGTCGATGGCACCACCCACCAACTCCAACAACCCTTCCTCGTCATCGCCACCCAAAATCCCATCGAATACGAAGGCACCTTCCCCCTCCCCGAAGCCCAACTCGACCGCTTCTTCATGAAACTCAGCCTCGGCTACCTCGACGAAGCCTCCGAAAGCCAAATGCTCCTCAACCTCGGCCGCCAACACCCCATCACAGCCCTCCAACCCGTCGTCGACGGCGCCCAAATCCCCACCCTCGCCCAACAACTCTGGGACATCCACGTCGATGACACCATCCGCAACTACATCGTCCGCCTCGTCAACGCCACCCGCCACCACCCCGACCTCCTCCTCGGCGCCAGCCCCCGCGGCTCCCACGCCCTCTACCGTGGCGCCCAAGCCTACGCCGCCCTCCACGGCCGCGACCACGCCCTCCCCGATGACGTCAAAACCCTCTTCCTCCCCCTCCTCAGCCACCGCTGCATCCTCCAACCCGAAAGCACCCTCCGCGGCCTAACCGTCACCACCATCCTCCAAACCATCCTCCAAACCACCGAACTCGACCTCGGCAACCTCCCATGAACACCACCACCCTCGGCAACCTCTCCTTCCTCATCGCCCTCCTCCTCATAACCGCCTTCCTCTTCCAAGTCGACTTCATCTACTACCTCATCTACATCCTCATCGGCCTCATCATCTGGAGCTTCTGGTTCACCCGCCACCTCCGCCACCGCCTCCACCTCCACCGCGACTACCACGACCACGCCTTCCACGGCCAAAAACATCCCATCAATCTCACCATCCACAACAAAAGCTGGTTCTCCGCCCCCTGGCTCCTCGTCCAAGAAGACGTCGCCCTCCCCCTCCGCCTCGGCCCCCCCCTCAAACACGCCCTCGCCCTCCCCGGCCACGACACCATCACCCTCACCTACCACATGCAAGCCCAACGCCGCGGCTACTACCAAATCGGCCCCGCCTTCCTCGACTTTGGCGACCTCTTCAACCTCCGCTCCGGCCGTATCCAACTCCCCCCCTCCTACCTCACCGTCT
>DATHYN010000234.1:0-4353 GCA_035459145.1 Anaerolineae bacterium
ACCATATCCAAATCAAAACCGATAATGATATTAACTGTCACCTCCCCTACGAACTCCAACTACAACTAGCACCAACAACCACAGATACGACCACTTTCCTCCCTCCACCAACTCTAGCCTCCGTTGAAATCATCGCCCCTAGTTCACAAACAGCCCTCACCACCTCCACGCCCGTTTCTATCACGGTCGGTGCTAGCATGAATAATAACGTCCAAGACCTCTTCCTCTACGCCAATGGGAATCTCATCGCTAGCCAAAACTATCCTAATACAGATAGTAACATCAACTGGACAACCAGCTGGACACCACCTACCATCGGTATCTACACCCTAACCGCGACCGGTACCGATTACAACAGCACCTCCATCAGCAACACCACCCCCATCCAAATCATCTACGACCCCACCCCACCAACCCTCAATCTTACTTCCCCCACAATCCTCACCACCACCCACATCATCTCCGACCAAATCCAACTAACCCTCACCGCTGCTGATAACCTCGCCGTCGCCACCGTCCAAATAAAATTCAACAACAACTGGCAAAATGCCGATCTAGTTGGCGTCAACAACTGGCTCTATTCTATCCATACCCGCGAAATCGAAGATGGCACATACGCCATCCCCATGCGCGTTATCGACCTCGCTGGCCATATTACCACCATCACCCCCACCATCCGCTTCGACCTCGGCGCCCCCGCCGCCAACCAAAACGGCCTCTACCTCACCAATCCCACCACCACGCCTCTAACTGCTGGCGCGCTCATCACCACCCCCAACCCCACCATCGCCCTATCGGCCACCATCCCCGCCAACGCCGTCGCCAGCTACGCCGGCTTCACCACCAACCCCACCCCCAATCCCAACGACCTCACCTACTACCCCGGTGCCAACCAAACCATCAACGCCACCACCACCCCCGCCGAAGCCCAAAAACTATACGCCCACATCATCACCATCGACGATGTCGGCAATAAAACCCCCCTCACCCTCGGCCCCATCTTCGCCGACACCCCCCAAACCCCAGACATCATCGCCATTAACGAAAACCAATGGCGCCACACCGGTGGCTCCCTCGTCGCCGTCGACCACGCCATCACCCACGCCACCGCCGTCAATCGCCCTCCCCAAACCTTACACACCTCCTGGTCCACCGACACCCTCCGCTTAACTTGGACCGGTGCCGATTGGGACAGTGATGGCCAACTCTACATCTTTATCGACAATGGCTCACCAGGCACAACCATCTATCACCCTAACCCCTCTGACCGCCCCATCATCTTCCCCGATGGCATGTCTGCCACCCACCACATTCGCGTCACAAACCGCTCTTCTGGCCTCTTCCAAGAATGGTATGATGGCGACAACATTTGGTCTCTCCCCATCCCCCTCGGCCCTTACTACCAATTCGATAATCAACAACCATCCCCCACCACCGAACTTCTCATCCCCTTCTCCCTACTCGGCCTCAACAACACCTCCTCACTCAAAATAGTCGCCTTCGCCACCGATGACAACACCTTCAACCTCTGGGCCACCGCCCCCAGCCAAAACCCACTTAACCACCCCTGGCTCATCCACCCCTCGGCGACCAGCCTCACCTTCGACACCATCCCCTTCACCCACGCCCTCACCTGGCCTAACCTCAACCTCGGTACCATCCCCAATAACAACCTCCCCGCTGGCAGTGACCTCCAACTCCAACTCACCGCCACCCCCAACGGCGTCACGACTGGCTACCTCAACCACAGCTGGTGGGACATCATCTCCCCCACCACCCGCTTCGATACTGACCTCGATGGCCTCATCGATTTCCCCATCCCCCTCGACTCACCACCCAAACTGGTCGGCGTCGGTGACACCATCACCTACACCATCACCTACACCAATACCGGCTTCGCCTCCGTCCCCAACGCCCGTATCGATTTAACCAATTACGGCGCCACCACATTAGCCAACACCACCTACAATCTCGGCCACATCCCGCCCAAAACCGGCGGCACCATCATCCTGACCACCACCGTCACCGCCAACGCCGCTAATGGCCTCGAACTCATCGCCGCCATCAGCGACGACCGCTTAGGCACCTACGACTGGTGGTGGGCCCACCATGGTCTCGACAAAACAGCCCCCCTTCCCCCTGTCATCACCACCCCCGATGTCGTCCGCTCTGAAGCCGGTTTCTCCGTTCAAGGCATCGTCACCGATACCTCCGCTGTCCCCACCACCACCCTCGTCATCATCCCGCGCCCCTCCGGCACAACCACATTCATCTCTTGCCCCCAAACCGACCCCAACAGCGGGCAATGGGCTTGCTGGTGGCCCGTCCCCACCACGACCAATGTCACCCACTTCGACCTCCGCGCCTTCGCCACCGATGAACACAGCAACATCAGCTCTCTCGGCCCCATCCATACCGTCTCCCTCGACAACACCCCCCCCAGCAACATCTTCCTCGACTCCGCCACCACCACCGCCCTCGCCGATAACACCCTCACTCCCGCCGAATCCCAACTCCGTGGCATCGCCAGTGACAATTTCGCCCTCGATGTCATCGAAGCCTGCTGGCGCCCCCGTGGCCCCGCCTTAGTCTGCCAAAATGTACCCGCCGCCGATGGCAGTTGGACCTGGGCCCTCAACACCGATTTTGACAACGTCCCCCAAACTATCCGCCTCACCCCCATCGATCTCGCCGGCAATCGTGGCCCCAGCTATACCATCAACCCCTTCATCGACGGCCAAGGCCCCACCATCACCACCACCTACATCGATTCCCACATCCCCACCAACTTCACCAACACCCCTATCATGAGTGGTACCGTCACCGATGGCCGTACCGTTACCCAAATGTTAGCCCGCTTAGTCGACCTCTCCACCAACTCAATCCTCACCGAGCCCGTCACCCTCGATGGGAATAACTGGTACTACATTCCTCAAAGCAGTTCCGTCAACACCCACCAAGTCATCATCGAAGCCCTCGATGATGTCAATAACATCGGTGTCGATGGCCCTTATACGTTAGAAAATCTACTAGTTGCACCATTACCCGGCCGTGGCCCTGGTGGCGTTGGCCAAACCAACGGAAATGATGCCCTCGTCCTCTGGCTCAAAGATAGCCAAGACGCCATTACTGGCTCTAACTTCATCTGGCCCGACCAATCTGGCTACAATCAATTCGCCACCCAACCCCTTAACACCAACCAACCAACCATCATCCCCAATGCCATCAACGGCCAATCTGTCATCCGCTTCGATGGGACCGATGATTTCCTCGAAATCGCCGATACCGATCTTCTCGACTTCGGTGTAGGTGATGATTTCATCATCTTCGCCGTCATCCAAACCACCGACACCAACCGTGGTGCCATCATCGCCAAAGATGTCGGCCCCCAACTCCCCTCATGGTGGACCCGCGTCACCGATACCGGCCTCGGCCGCTTCCTCATCGCCGCCAATGGCGAAATCGGCAGTAACATCTACACCATCGAAACCATCAACGACGGCCAACCTCATATCTTCTCCGCCTACCGCCACGCCACCGCCGACCAATTAGAAGCCGCTGTCGATGGCAACACCCCCAACACTACCACCGACATCATCATTGGCGGTCAAGAAAATGATAATCCCGTTCGTATCGGCCGTTTCAACTCTGGCAGTTGGCCCCTCGATGGCGATATCGCCGAAATTATCATCTACCAAGCCAACATGAAGGACGCTCAACTCACCATCATCAACAACTACCTGATGGCCAAATACAACATCACCCTGCCCCCAGCCAATAACTTCTACGCTGGTGCCACACCCGCTTTAGGTGATTACGACTTCGATCTCATCGGCCTCGGCCAAGAAAACAACGACGCTCACACCGGCGGGACCGCCGCCGGCCTCACCCTCACCGCCGATAAAGCTAGTCTCGATGACGGTGAATACCTCCTCGCCGCCCATCAACTCCCCACCACCAACAGCTGGATCACCACCAACCTCACCACCACCATCAACAGCCGCTGGCAACGTAGCTGGTACCTCGACAAGACAGGCTCCCTCACCGCTACTATCAGCTTCGACCTCAGCGCTGGGGGCACCGCTGGTACCTTCACCCAACGCCCCGTCCTCCTCTACCGTGCCACCCTCACCGACACATTCACCGAACTCAGCCTCCTCGGCACCATCAGTGGCGACCAAGTCCACTTCACCCTCCCCGACAACCTCCTCACCGCTGGTTACTACACCCTCGGCCTCGCTCCCATCCCTCCCATCACCCTCACCAGCTCCCTAACCACCCTCTCCTGGAATGATAATGGCCTCGGCTGTAGCTGGCTCATCCACCGTAGCCCCACCCCCTACTTCACCCCCA
>DATHYN010000235.1:0-35584 GCA_035459145.1 Anaerolineae bacterium
CCCAAAATCTCATCCCCCGCCATCATCGGCACCCCCAACCAACAAGCCGCCGGCTTCCCATGCGCCATTACCAACACCCCCAACTCGCGCAACGTCTCCTCAACATTATCCCGAATCAACAACGGCTGTTTCGTCCGCAATACATATTCCGTCAAACCATCCCCCGCCTGCCGCGATTGCCAAAAAACCCGTTCCCCACCTTCATACGCCAGCGGAAAAGAAACCTCATCCGCTCGCTCATCATACAAAGCCACATAAAATGTATGCGCCGTAATCAATTTATCAACCTGTTGGTGAATAACCCGCAAAACCTGATCCACATCCAACGTCGAACTCAACGCCTGCCCCACCGCCTGTAAA
Source organism: Anaerolineae bacterium (assembly GCA_035459145.1). Taxonomy (GTDB): domain Bacteria; phylum Chloroflexota; class Anaerolineae; order Promineifilales; family Promineifilaceae; genus DATHYN01. The sequence goes on from DATHYN010000235.1 coordinate 361, forward strand.
CTCTTCAACTCTCGCAAACGTCGCTCCAAACGCAAACTAGTCTGATTCAAATTCTGCGTCACCAACGACACCCCCACCAAAACCGCCGCAAACAACACCCACTGCCACCACCCTAACTGCGTATAAATTAACGCCGTTAATGGTGCCAACACCATCGGAATACCTTCATAACGCAACAAATCTGGTATCTGTTTCAAAAAAGAAGCGACCGTTTCCCGCTTTAAACTAACAATATACGTGCCTATCACTAAAACATTAAAGCTCATCGAACTCAAGACCAAAGCAATAAACGGCTCCCAACTACGCCATGTAAAGCTAGTAACCGGCACCTCACCTCCCAAAATTAAATAAACCCGCCCCCCTACAAAAATCCCCCCAGCCTGCACCACCACATTAATTGCCGTTAACGTTACCACCGACTGCCACGAAGAAAAAGATTCTCCCCAACGTTCCGCAAACCGATAACGAATCACCCCATAGACCAATGCCGCTATATACGCCGCCCACATAATCGGCACCAACCCCATCGTCAAAAAACCAGCGACACTCATCATCGGCAACAAGGACACTTTCCCCCCAGCCAAATAAACCCCCGAAATCGTCATAAAAATTAGCAAGCCCAAATAGGCCAGCCACAATCCTGGTGCCACATTCATCCCCAACACATATGTTAATCGGCCTAACCCAGCCGTCAACAAAAAAAATGCTAAAATAGAACTAATATTGCGTATGGTGGCGTTCATAATGCGCTCATATTTATGCTATAAATTACTTGTTTCGATATCCATGATGTAACATTGCAACTGTAAATCAGCGTGAGCTATTTTGCATGACTAAATTTACATTAATAACAAGGCGTTGCCCAACGCTTTAAGTATAAGCGGGAATCGCCTAACAAACAACTTTTAACCGCAAAAAACGTACATCTAAACAAAGCATCTTGCTTAATTAGGTAACAATTTTTATCATGATGATGCCTAATAACTAATTCGAGGAGATCCAATATGAAACAAAGCAACTCCCTACCAACTGGCCTTTTTCTTATTATTATCGGCCTTTTCTTTTTCATCGCCCAATTCGTCGATATTCCCATCGACAACCATTGGCCTCTCATCATTATCATTGGGGGGCTTGTGTTCCTCGCAACAGCTACCTTTGGCTCTAAACCCGACTTAACTATTCCTGGCACGCTTCTAACTGGACTTGGCTCTTTACTCTACTACCAAAGCCTCACGGGTAATTGGGCTAGCTGGTCTTACGCTTGGACGCTAATCCCTGGGTTTGTTGGCCTCGGCCACCTCTGGCACGCCCGTCTCACCACCGATCCAGACCAAAAAAAAGTTGGCCAACGCATCATCCTCCGTAGCTTTATCCTTTTCCTTATCTTTGGCACCCTCTTCAACGGCCTTCTCTCCCCCCTCGTTCTACTCGGCCTCCTCCTCATCCTCGCCGGTATCCGCTTATTATGGCGCTAATTTCAACCATCTTGCAACTTTTTAAACCACACTCACGTAATGGTTTATATAACGACTAACAATTAAACTGTTTTGGCTAATACAATTGATAATCACAAGCCAACAGTCTATTTCACACAAAAGAGGTAATTTAACCATGAAAAACAAACAATTAAAACGTTCTAATGACCGTATTCTGGCTGGTGTTGCCGGTGGCTTGGCCGAGCATTTCAATATCGACCCCACTTTGGTCCGTATCGTTTTCATCCTATTAGTTGCCTTGGGTGGACACGGTATGATTATCTACGCTATCCTCTGGTTCATTATGCCCAAACCAGATAATGTGGTCGCTGATGAATATTACAACGCTGAAGATATCAAAGTTCAAGACGCGTAGTAACTCACAACTTGCTCATTTCCCTTTTATAGTAAGCTTTTATCCCCGCATTTGATTGTCCTTTCTCCTGACTTAGCGGGGTTTTAGCAAAAAAGGCCGTTCCCGGGAACGGCCTTTTTTCTCTTATCCATACTTATCTACCAAAAAGAAAGGCCTCATTTGATAATGTGACTCATCAAAATCGGCCTAATTGCAAAAGCGACTACTTTTACCTCACCAAAACACGAAACGTATCTATAGGATACCTCCCTATCGCCCCCGAATGTCCACAAAAAATCCTCTAAAAATCCCTTTTATTCACAACGAACCAACCAAATATAACTTGACAACCTCCGCAGAAGGATGCACAATACTTCTAAGGAGAATATACGCTTGAAGAATCATATAAATAGCAATATGGCTCATCTACCCCCTATTGCTCAAGCCATCATCCAAACTGTCGCCTATGTCGATATCTTCGATTATCCTCTAACCTTACCGGAAATACATCGCTACCTGATCGGCCATACAACAACAATCGATGAACTCCATGACATCATTCACCACACCCTAATACCTCATCAACTCCAATGCCAAGATCATTTTTACACCCTTCCCCAACGCCAAAGTATCGTCGCTACCCGTCAACAACGGACCACTAATGCCGCCCAACTTTGGCCTGTTGCTCATCAATACGCCCGCCAAATTGCCCAACTCCCTTTCATTCACATGATCGCCGTTACCGGCTCTCTCGCCGTTGATAATCCCGACCCCCATGCCGACATCGACTATTTCATCATCACCACCTCTGGTCGTCTTTGGCTAGCCCGTGCCCTCACCATTCTTGTCGTTCGCCTCGCCGCCCGCCACGGCCACCACCTCTGCCCCAACTACTTCCTCGCCCATGACGCCCTAGCCCTCCCCCACCACGACCTCTATATCGCCCGTGAAATCGCCCAAATGATCCCCCTCTACGGCCTCGAAACCTACCAACTATTTCGCCATCAAAACCTATGGGTCAACAACTATCTACCGAATGCCACCACCCCCCCGCCCCTAAATAACAATATTCCCGGTCACCAACCACTCCCCCCTCGGCCACCCCTCACCCGCCTCCTCACCCCCCTCCTCGCTTCCCCCCTCGCCTCCCCCCTCGAAACATGGGAGATGAACCGCAAAATCCATAAATTCACACGCCACAACCAAGCCTCCGAAACCTCTTTCTCCCCCCAATGGTGTAAAGGCCACTTCCATGACCACGCCCAACGCATCCTCAACCAATATGATGAACAACTCCAACAACTCCAACCAGACACCCATGAACAATGATCCCCTCCTCCTCCCCCCAGAAGATACTTTATCTCGCTATCAACAAAAACCGCCACCAGAAGAACCAGAACGAAAACGAGAACGGCCTCACCCTCTGTTAGTTATCCTCATTATCCTAACCATCATCTCTTTACTGATGCTAACCTTACAACCTCTCATTCCTTATCCACAACCACACCCCACCAGACCACCTATCATCGTAACTTCAGAAATCATAACCGAACATTATATTACCCCCATCCCCCCAATCCAACTCTATCCCAATTAACGCCTTATTCTTGCCTTATTGGCTTGAAACCTCTCTTAAAAGCCAAAACTTAATACAACATTGGCCTAAATTTACATCCCCAATACTCTTATGTTACAATAAGCACGTTTTGTTGTACTAACTTGCACCTTTTTAAACCAATCGGAGCCAAGAACCATATGAATAAACCAAAACTTCTTTTCGGCCAATCCTACTATTTACGCTTCGACCCCAAATTGTGGGACGCGATGCAACCTTACCCCCCCCTCGGCACCATGTACGCCGCCAGCTACTTCCGCCAACAAGGCTACCCCGTCAATCTCTTCGATGCCATGCTCGCCACCGATGAAACCGAATGGGCCGCCACCCTCGACCAACACCAACCTGATATCGCCATCATCTACGAAGATAACTTCAACTACCTCTCCAAAATGTGCCTCACCCGTATGCGTCAAGCCGCCTTCACCATGATCACCATGGCCCGTGACCGTGACTGCACTGTCATCATCTGCGGTTCCGATGCCACCGACCATGCCGAAGCCTATCTCCAACAAGGTGCTCACTACGTCCTCATCGGCGAAGGGGAAGCCACGCTCACCGAGCTATTAACCCACCTCACCACTAACACCATCGACCAACACCAAGCTGATATCCTCGGCCTCGCCTACCACACCCCCAACGGCCCCCAACGCAACCCCCGCCGCCCCGATATCAAAACTTTAGACGACCTCCCCTTCCCCGCCTGGGACCTCATCGACGTCCCCCGCTACCGCCAAATCTGGCTCGATAACCATGGCTACTACGCCATGAATATCGTCACCACCCGCGGCTGTCCCTACCATTGCAACTGGTGCGCCAAACCAATCTGGGGCCAACGGTACAACGCCCGCTCTCCCGAAAACGTCGCCGCTGAAATGAAATTCCTCCACGATACCTACCAACCTGATTATCTCTGGTTCGCCGACGACATTATGGGCCTCAAACCCAAATGGTGGCCCCGCTTCGCCGCCGCTCTCCAACAACACAATATTCGCATCCCCTTCAAATGTCTCAGTCGCGCCGACCTCATCGTCCGTGACCAAGACGACCTCGAAGCCATCGCCGCCGCTGGCTGTGACATCATCTGGATGGGGGCCGAGTCTGGCGCCCAATCTGTCCTTAACGCCATGGAAAAAGGAACCACCGTCGAACAAATCTATGACGCCACTGAAAAATTACACGCCGCTGGCATCAAAGTCGGCTTCTTCCTCCAATTCGGCTATCCCGGCGAAACACGCGCTGATATCGACAAAACCCTCCAAATGGTCCGCGACTGCGCCCCCGACGACATCGGTATCTCCGTCTCTTACCCCCTCCCCGGTACCAAATTCCATAACAACGTCCGCGCCCAACTCGGCGCCAAACAAAATTGGACCGACTCGGCCGACCTCGCCATGATGTACGCCGGCCCCTTCACCACCGCCTTCTACCGCCAACTCCATACCGTCATCCACAAAGAATTCCGCTCCCGCCGCACCCTCGCCCTCTGGCAAGACGTCCTCAAAAAACCATCCACCTTCAGCCCACACCACCTCCGCGAAGCCGCCGCCACCATCTACCGCCTCGCTACCCTCCCCCTCGCCCGCTACAAACTCAACCAACTCGCCAAACAAACCAACAATAACATCAATCTGCCCCCACCGATGACCCTCAACGAAGCCGCCCAACCCTCACCCCAAGGAGAGCAATGATGGATATCCTTCTCAGCCACGGCTACTTCATCGCCGAAGATGAACATGAACAACAAATCATGAAACCATATCCCCCCCTCGGCCTCCTCTACATCTCCTCCCACCTCAAACACGCCGGTTTCGATGTCGATCTCTACGATACCACCTTTCGCGACCTCAACCAGTTCGCCGCCCACCTCCAACAACACCGCCCCCCCATCGTTGGCCTCTACGTCAACATGATGACCAAATTTAACATCCTCCGCCAAATCGAAATCTGCCAAGAAATTAATGCCACCATCATCCTCGGTGGCCCCGAACCAGTCAACTACGCCCCCGAATACCTCGCCGCCGGCGCCCACATCATCGTCAACGGTGAAGGAGAACTCACCCTCGCTGACCTCATCCCCCATCTCCAACAACACGGCCTCACCCAGCTAGACAATATCCCCGGTATCCTCTTTCATGACCCCGATGGCAACCTCATCACCACCTCCGCCCGTCAACAAATCAAACCCCTCGCCCACCAACCCTGGCCCGACCGCCAAGCGATCAACCTCGAACAATACCTCAATACTTGGCAAACCCATCACGGCGTCCGCTCCACCTCCCTCATCACCGCTCGTGGCTGTCCCTACACCTGCCGCTGGTGCAGCCACTCCGTCTTCGGCCACAGCCACCGCCGCCGCGAACCAGCCGATGTCGCCGATGAGGTCGAATGGCTGCTCAAAACCTATCAAGTCGACCAATTATGGTACGCTGATGACGTCTTTACCATCAATAAACGCTGGTTCAAAGCGTACGCCGCCGAATTGGCCGCTCGCCACATCAAAATCCCCTTCGAATGTATCAGCCGCGCCGACCGTCTCGATGAAGAGACAATCGACCTCCTCGCCCAAATGGGCTGTGACCGTCTCTGGCTCGGCGCCGAATCCGGCTCCCAACGCATCCTCGACGCCATGGACCGCAAAACAGATGCCGTCGACGTCCAACAAAAGACCAAAATGCTCCAAGCTCGCGGTATCGAAGTCGGCATGTTCATCATGCTCGGCTACCAAAACGAAACCGTCGCCGATATCGAAGCCACCGCCGACCATCTCAAGAAATCGGGCCCCGATATCTTCCTCACCACCGTCGCCTATCCCATCAAAGGCACCAAATTCTACGCTGATGTCGAGGAAAGTGTGGCCAGCGAACTTAGTTGGCTAGAGCGCACAGATCGCGATTTGACCATAAACGGCCGTTACTCCCCCGCCTTCTACAACCACGCCACCCGCTGGCTCGTCAACACCGTCAACCTCCACCAAGCACGACAACAACCAGCCAATTCCCCCCGCCACTGGCTCCGCCTCACTAAACTCGCCTTCAACACATTCCGCGGCCGCCTCGGCATGCACCTCACCCAACATCAACGGGAAGAAGCGACACCTACCGCTAGTGGCCGCGGCTGGCCCGCGGCCGAGCGCGCCACCAACGCGTGGTAAATCCTACCCCGCCTCCACCTCCCCCAAAATTCGTCGCAAATCTGGCATCACCTGCCACACATTCTTCTGATGCGCCAACTGCGCCTCATACATCTGCTTCGCCCGACCCTTCTCCCCCTCCGGTACCCGCGGGTCCCGCTCCATTGCCGCCAACATCCGCGCCTGCCGCTCAATCTCGGCCGCATAAAACCGATAAATCTCACGCAACAAATAATCAGCCACCGCCGCGACCTCAAACACCTCCCCATCCCGCTTCATCCTCTGCACAAACCACTCCCATTGCGCCAACAACTCCGTCGGATTCGTCAACTTCAAACTCTTCGCCAACGTCTCCACATCTCTCTGCCACCGTGGCGATAACGCCACCCCCTCGGCCAAAGGAAATTTCGGTTCACTCATTAGAAATCCACCCCCACTGTCCCCTCACGCGCTCCCTCTTTCTGCGTCCACGTCCCCTCAACCAAATGGGCCACCGCCTCATCCAAATCACCATTCATCAACACCTGCATCCGATAATTAGGCGTCGTGGACGCAATATCAATCACCCGAATATATTTTGCCAAATCCGCATCATCTGGCAAAATCTTGGCCAACACATTGGGCGACTCTAAGAAAAATTCCCAATTAAACTGACTCTTCTCATGATCTAAATGCAATGGCAATGGATGAATCCCCGCTTCCACTAAATCAAGGAAGAAATGGGTCCCGTACGACAAATCTGGAACCCCATCCTCACCCGCAATCGCCATCTCAATCAACACCCGCGTGTTATAAATATCTGAATACGTCACCCGCACCCCCAAATCTAAATTCCGACTCCCCCAACGTCCTGGCCCCATCAAAATAAACTCTTCCCCGTCCAAAGCTGTATTCAAACGGCCAATCGCCCGCCCAATTTCCAGCTTCGTCGACCGATCCGCGTCCCGATAATACAGCTCCGGCACCACAAACACCACATACCGGATCGCGTCTGCTCGCCCATCAGGTATCAACTCATACCCCCGAAACAGCAAACGATCATCCGGAATGCTCTCTGGAATATGAACCGGCCCCGTATCCTGACGCAAACTCAATGGCCGACATTGCAAAATATGCAACCGATAATCTGGATATGGATAATGAGGAATCACTTCGACCGCAAACTCCATATCAACGGGACAATCATACACCTGCTCAATCCGCTTTAATGCCGTCCGCATCATTCGCGTAAACTTCGTATCACTGGTCATATAATCAAAGGTCAAGACCACCTTATACGGGTCAAAATTGGACCCTGCAAACACGAGTTTCTGCAAATAATCCCCTTCGTCTAAGGAAGCGATATACGGCAAACCAGGATAATCACGCCGCAAAACCTTCGTTACTGGCAATGTCTCCATCTTGTTCTCTTTCAAATTAACAACATCGATATAATGTTGCGAATATTGCCGAATCTGCTTGGCCGTCGTCTCTGGTCGCAACGTTGGGTGACTCAACGACAACTGGCGCGGATAATCATTATCCACCCGATCAACCGCCCGCGTCCCCAACCCCCATACCAAACGAACAAACCCATCTTCTCGCCGGATTTTCGGACTCCAGCGGAACGGATTTTGACTAAAAGCCACCCCCGCCGCCGTCGGGAAGAAATAATCCCCAAACTTCTCGCCGCGCAAAACTTGCAGCAAAATCGCCATCCGCTCATCATAATCGATCAACCCATGCTTTTTCCGATACAAAATCGCGTCCGGCCCCATCGTACTCGCATACACGCGCCGAATCGCATCTAAAATCTCCTCTAAATTCTCATCTGGTGTCCCCTGATTAGGACAAAAATAACTATCATACTTACCCGCAAACGAAAACCCAAAATTATCCTCTAACAAACTTGATGACCGTACAATCAACGGCAAGTTGCCCACCACTTCTAACACTTCACGTAACTTCGCAATAATTTTGTCCGGAAAAACCCCCTCCATATACGCATCAATCACTTTCGGGTACTCCGCCCGAATCTCATCCAACGTCCGATACTTTTGATTCACATATTGATCCAACTGATTCATCGGCCGAAAATCATACATCACCTCCGTCGCAATATAGTATGAATCCGGAATCGTGATCTGCGTCGTCATATCTCCCCCTAACCCATCCCCCTGCTGTTTCAAAATACGCCACGCCAACAACATACCTGCCGCTTTCCCCCCAATCTTCCCGCCGCCAATCCGCCGTTCATAAATCTGCTTCAAATCATTAATCGTAAACACATTTTTGGCTACCCCAATGTAAGGTAACTGATCACTAATCATCCCTTTAATCAACACCACCTTAATCTCTTCCAAATGATGCTGAACTTTGGCCTGTTCCGGTGGTGGTAACTCTTCATACAACTCTCCCTGCTCAAACAATAACTCCCATGGCGCCAATTCGGGATTAAACGGCAAGTCTAAATTCCGCTTCACCGATGATGGCCGTCTCTGCAACTGCTCTTCAATAATCTGCTCAAACAACTGTGCTGATAAATTATGGGCAAAATAAAAATCAGTCAGCATCGATCGCACCCGCGATTTACGTTCCTCCCAAATATTTACCGGTTCCCGATTAAATGGATCATACACCCCTTCTCGACGTTGCGACTCCTCCGCTTTTTGATGAACTTCCGCCTCGAAATCATCCCGATTAATCACCCCCCGTTTAAACAACTCCTGCCGCATCTGAAACCGAATCTTGTCACACAAAATCGGATACGGTGCTAATTTAATATAAATATCTAATGTCGTCGTTTTTGTCCGTAATGGTGCTGTACTCATCTTTTCACCTCTGTTACTGGCCGAGGCGTTGCCCAATATACCTCAAACCAACCTATTATTCTTTTTAAAAGCATCCCACAACCCTTTATACTATAAACAACCCGATTAAGCATCATCCCTTGTAATGATCATGTACGCCCAAATAACGTAACGCCACCATCGTCACATCATCATCAATCCCCTCGGCCCCCGCAAACGCCTGCACCGCCCCCTTAACCCCCGCCACCACTTCTTCACTAGTCACCCCTATCCCCAAACCATCCACCACGCGCCGCAACCCATTCTCCCCCCAAACCTGCCCTTTCCCATTCTCACACTCCGTGACCCCATCCGTGTACAACAAAACCAAATCCCCTACCGCCAACTGTACCGTCGCCACCCCATAACGCACCTCCGGCGTAATCCCTAACAACGCCCCCTCCGGTACAGGCAAAAATTGACACCCTTCCCCCCGTCGCCGTAACAATGGGGCCCAATGCCCACCACTTAAATAAGTCAGCCGCCCACGCTTCACATCTAACATCATCACCACCAACGTCGTAAAGTTCATTTCGTCATTGTTCACACACAACAACCGATTGACTTGACTCAATACCGTCCCAAACGTAGTTGGATTCTGCATACTCACCCGCAATAAAGTCAACGCCTTCATCATGAACAAAGCTGCTGGCAACCCTTTCCCCGATACATCCCCCACGGCCACACACACATGCGTCTCATCCAACACAATCACATCATAAAAATCCCCGCCCACATCCTTCGCCGGCAACATCAACGTGGCCACCTCTACTTCAGGATGACGCGGAAAAAACGGGGGGCGATGAGGCAAAATATCGGTCTGAATCCGCGCCGCAGCCTGCAACTCTTTCTGCCAATGAACATAAGCCAACTCTTGCCGCAACGCCTTCTGCATCTTGTCACTAAACCGCCGCATCCGACTCGACAAAATCGACACCATATTTTTAGCCAACCATGATACCCCCATCACTTTTTCCCAAAAATACAGCTCTGGAACCACCACTAATCGGCTCATTTCACTAGCCACTACTGCCGCCGACGTGCGCCGGCCCTCAATAATCGACATCTCCCCCACCGATTGCCCCGCTTCTAACAAAAAAGCTGCCGGTGCCTCTTCCCCTTCCAAATGGATTTCGACCCGTCCCTGTAGTAACAGATACATCTCATGATTTTCCACCCCCTCGGCCAATAACACCTCCCCCTGCACCAAATTAACCACCTCACACGTCGCCAACATCTCTTCAACCGCCCCCATAATCGTCACCTCATCCGCCCCTTGCCAAAACAAACGATGGTGCCGTAACAATAACCGATCCAAAACGTCGGACGCTACCCCCTCCTCCACCAAAACCAACACCATTTGATTTTTGCCTTGATCATCACGACGATAAAAACGGCCGTTGGTATACGTCCGCATCAAATGAATCCCAAACCCCCCGGCCAACGCCATATCTAACGTCTGCGGCAAAGCGACTTCATAATCTAACCATGGATTAAAATCAGCTCCCTGATAGGTTAAACGCGCCCAAACACCATCCGTATGTCCTACCACCTCAACCATCATATCGGCTGAATCCCCAGCAACCCGATGCTGAATTACATTATTAACCGCTTCCATCACCACTAAATCAAGACGAAAACGCAAATCATCACTCAAGGCCAACTGATCCATTACCTGCTGTAACCATGGGGTAAGCTCGGTAACGGCCGTAATCTCTCTCTGCAAATATAGCCGATGCTGATTATCTGTTACTGTCAACTTTCATACCTCTTCGTCTTAGCACCATCATGAAAACAAACGAATGACGACCAGCTCTCATTATCAATGATGCAACGCCGCCAACGCCCCACCTTCATCAGAAACTAATGTCAATAGCTGATGAAACCCAGATTTAACCAATGTTTCGTGGACACGCGATGGTGGACATAACAATACTAATTTCCCACCCTTCTGCTTTTGAGCCCGGGCACCACTCAATAATAGCCGCATCCCAATTGAAGCAATCAACTCAACCCCACTTAAATCAACCAAAATCAAATCTTTCTCGGTACTCGTCTTAGCTAAAAATTGGTGCTCAATATCTGTGGCCCCTTCTAAATCTAATCGACCCGTTAAGATTAATCGCGTAACACCATTATCTAATCGCTTTGTCTCCAACTCCACCATATTATCTCCTTATGCATCATAAGTACACGGCATATTTTCAAGATCAAATGTTGAAATTATTTAGGTTGTAATGTCAACACAACCAGTTTAATACACTATTCCATTATAACCTATTCCCATAAAATGCCACCTTACCACCGACGACACCTCAATACCAGCCATCAATCTCGCCACCACCAATAAATGAGCGCCAATAACAAGCCCAAACCACCCAAAACAAGCCATGGCGATGTGCCCAAAGGAGGTGCTGGAATCTGCGCCCGCTCCTCGGCCGTCGCCGCCCGCCGCCGCGCTAACTCCAACTTCAAACTCGCCAACCCCTTCTCCATCGCCCAATGATGATTGGCCCGAAAAAATGGCTTCAACACCACCGATCCATACTTCAACAACGGCTTATCCGCTCGAATCCGCCAATCATAGGTCACATTGACCATATCGCCATCCTGTTCAAATACCCATACCCCCACCCCGTTAAAATCTCCCGCCGCCTCTAACACAAACCGCTCCGGCCAAACCACCTCTGTAATTTCAAATTGCCAACGCAGCGTGTAAGGCAACCACCCTTTGGTGTGTAAACCAATCACCCGCCCAATATCCCACTCCCCTTCGCCGGCTCGCAACTCTGTCACCTGCAAATAAACAGACGGCCACCAAGCCGTCAAATGTTCCGGCTCGGCCAAAATCTGAGCAATCTCTTCCCGTTCACCCCTTATCCGCCAATTCGTTACAAACTGATATTCATTATTCATATATTACGCTTCTTTTAAAATGCCGTTAGCGCGACGGACGCGATTCAAACGGCGCACAATTTTCTTTGGGTTCCTAAAATAATACTCTTCCACTTCCACTTTAATGCCATCTTCTGGCGTAAACACTTGACGCATCGCGCCTAAACGGCCGTTGCCCTCATACGAAATATAACCACCTTCACTATCCGCGACCACCTTAATCGCTGTAATCGATGGAATATACTCATCTAATAACTCCCGTGTCAATAAACCACCCGCCAAAATCCGCTCCCGCCCCTCTCGCAATATCTCCGCCCGCCGTTCCACCGCCGCTATCGTATTCTCCCGATCCAATGGATGCAACGGCTTAATCTGATACAACGGTACCATCACAAACTCTTTATGTACCCGTTTCCGATGAATGTCTAATATCGCCTTTGTCATCAAGATATCCTGCCAACGTAGCTCTTGTACTTCAGACCGTTTATTCCACAAATAATGCCACCACTCTTCTAATTTGTCTAAAACCATAAATACCCCTCGCTACAAACTTAATCTTATTCCTTAATTTTAACACATCTACGCCCAAAACCCCCCACCCAACATCCATTCGCTCATTCGTGATCAAATCAGTCCAATCCCCAAAATTCATGTCAAAATCTCCTCTTTCCCCAAACTCCCTCTTGACAAAGTGTATAAATTACACTATCATAATAAGTGTATCGTGTACACTTAACACGAACTATTTACCAAAACCATCATTTCAAGGAGTAACACCCCATGTTTACCCTGCTAACAACTATCACTGTCGCTATTTTAACCACCCTCGCCACTGCTATCACGCTGATCAATATCCCCACCGCCATCCTCCTCACTACCCTCGCCGCCTTCGCCAGCTACACCTTCCACAAAGGGCAAATCCAAGTGCCTGAACTGGAAGTGGCCGTTATCTATAACAAACAAAACCAAGCCTTCCACACTTTCCTCCCCGCCGGCAACCATTGGCTCTTCCCCTTTAAATACCAACAAGTCGCTACCATTCCCACCACCAGCGGCAGTACCGATGACCGCTGTACCGGCTTGCAAACAATCGGTGGCCTCCCGCTCACTATTAGCTGGTCAACGAGCTACCAAATCAACCCTTTCAAAATTCCTGCTACGAAACAAGCCAAAGCGGCTCGCACTTTACCTAGCAAAACCAATCTCGCCATCCAAAAGCATCTCAATAACTGCCTCCAACATATCATCGGTGAATACACCATTGAACAGCTATGCGAACCAGGTATCCACAAACGTCTCGAACGAGAAGCCCGTCTCCTCCTCGGCGAACGGCTCGCCTCCCTCGGCATCCAAATCAACCGCGTCATGATCGGTGCCATCGAAATGCCCCCCAAAGTCCAAGCCACCCTCGCCGCCACCCACGAACGCCACATGCAAATCGTCAACGAAGCCCAAGCCCTCGCCCGCCTCCAAGCCGTCATCAGCCAATTCTCCGATGATGATATGCAACGGCTCATGGAACTCGAACGCATCCACATGCTCGGCCAAAACGGCGTCGCCCTCCCCTATCCCACCGCCTTCGATAGCCAACAAAATAACCCCAACCGCCGCCGCCCCACCCCCGCCATCTCAGGTGACTAACCACCAAACAATCTGCTTCGTCACCAATCTCCCCCACACCCTCTCCCTCTCACCCCCTTAACCACAAAAAAAGCGCACGAACCACAGTCCGTGCGCTTTTTCCTTCTTAACAACCGGTGTTGTCTACATCACTATTATTGCCCCGCGGTCAACCCATAAGTAAACACGCCCACCGCATCCGATGACGCTGTCGCCCCACATCCTGCCTTCGGCTCCACAAAGTAGACGTAGTTTTCCATACCAATCCCATCTGGATCCGTATACATCAATCCCGTCTCATTCGACAACAACGTCGCCGCGGAGCGTGTATAATCAGGCAAAACAGACCGATACACATCATACGAAGCCGCACTCACATCATTCCATGTCAGCCCAACTTGCGTCCCACCAGTCCAACTGGCCGTCACATCCGTATCACTCGGCGCCACACAACCAAAGCTCAAACCAACCAATACCGGATCATGATCCGAATACCGGAACGGTGTCGGTGCATACCATGACGTCAATTGACTCGCTGTCTTGAACTCTTCATTGTAATCAAATACCCGTGGCTCATCTGATGAAACATGCCAGATACCAGAACCAGTCACATATGGTGACATCGTGGGACTAGCCAAAATCTGATCCAGCGTTCCCCACTCGCCACTAAACACATACGAATAATCGGTACTTGTCAACACATGCGTATACCCATGATTCGCCACTAACTCTTGGGAGGCATCTTCCATATAATAAGCGTTAAAATCACCCATTACCAACACTTTATCTTCAACCACACCCGTCGGGTTAGTCGCTAACCACGCCGCAATATGACGGACCGCCCACAAACGTGTCGCGCTACATAAGCCTTGCCCATCATCAATCGTTACATCACCCCAATCCGAACAATCGTTCCCACCTTTCGACTTAAAGTGAACACCAACCACGGTAAAGGTATCACCGGTAGGTATATACTCGAATGTCTGGGCCACACTCGGCCGATTCTTCCCATCATGATACGCTAACTCGTTAGGATAATCATCAATAAAATACGGACTATCATAGTTCAGATAAACCGCTGTCCCCGCCTCCGTAATCACATCTGTGCGATATATAAAACCGGTCGCCTGTGCTGGATCAAACGAACGCAATGGATCCGTCGCGGGGATAAACGGCACCCCAAAATCAACGAAATCATATGTCCCTGGTGCCGTCGCCGCATTCAACGCCGCCACCAAATCCACAATCGCACTGCCCGCATCATAACCATCATTCTCCACCTCAATCAAGGTGTACACATCAGCATCTAAACCAAGCAACGCGGCCACTAACTTCGCTTCCTGCCGCTCTAACTCACTCGCTGTATCCGCCCCAAAGCAAGCATTAGCATCATTCGGCCCACAAACATTGCCTGTATTTAACGTATTCACATAATTCAACACATTAGCCGCTACCACCTTAACATTCCCACCCACATCTGGAGCCGTCAGCTCGCGCGGGTTAGGCGTAAATGTCAATGCCTCTTGCGGATACAACCGATACTCACCAAAGCTATACCCCAATGGGGCCACAATCCCGCCCGCCAAACTATCACCATTGCGCAACGGATTATCATATGTTAACCCTGGCGCCGGGAAAATAACTGGGTCTGGATTCTGTCCCGATTGACTATCATCAATTAACAACCGACTACGCCGATTCTCATCCACTTGCAACTGCAACGGCGAAGCTGGATTCGTACTTGGTGGATGAATCTGGCTTGGTACCGGCAAATGGTTCACATGCGATACCGCAAACTCACCAAAACGACCTAAATTATAGGTCTCAATCACATACAAATCTTGGGTAAAGTTGACCAACATCCCTTCATACATCTCAAACTGCGTTCCCGATGTGTATGGCGCTGGTGGTGTTGGAATCGGCAACGTAATCGTCGCTGGGGTCACACTATTACCGGTACTACATAAGTAAGCCGCGGTCACCGCCTCAACTTCCGTAAAACCAAAGTATTCAACCGGTGTCCCCGCAATACGTACCAAATCCCCTTCCTTGAAATCCATCCCAAAGCCAAGATCATAGACAAAGACCCCTTCCGACGTCAACGGATCACCATCTTGATCACCATCTTCTTCCTGAATGAAGAAGCCACCTAACCGCTCGGCCGATTGCGAATCCGCCGTCACCACCCCCTCAATCACGACCGGCGTGCTCATCGAACACGTCTCACAATTACCCTGCACCGCACTAATTAACGTCACCCCACCCGTCCCACAAGCTGTCGGCCCCACATGAACCGTCACCACACTCTCGTCATCCTCTTGAGGATTGGTGAGGAAATTGCCTGCGGCCGAGTCTGGATCCGGCGTATCACTCGCCGACACATGCCCGTACGTCCGCAAGAACAACCCATTCGTCCCCGATTGCACTGTCACGTCAACCGCACATACCATCTCCGCCCCTACCGGCACATCGCCTACTGCCCATACCACTGTATTACCGTTTAACGTCCCACCACAACTATTCCCCACATACGCCACTTCCGTACCAATAGCTGGCAAATCGATATCCACAACCACATTGGTTGCCGTGATTTGGCTACTACCCGCACTTGTGACTGTAATGACATAGGTTATCGCTTGCAACTCATTCACATTCGCCCGTGGCGTCGAACCAGTAACCACCGACAAATCAGCTGTCGGTGGACAATTCTCCGCCCCCGGTGTTGGCAACGCCTGTGTATACGTATCCGTATTCCGTGCCCCACCAGACCCGTTCGGACAACGTTGATTCGATTCCGTCGCTTGACTACCACCACCATTCTCACTCACCTGTGGTTGTCCACTATTCAACAATACCAACAACTCAGGGTCATCTGGATCACTCGTATCATAAACCAACGCATCAACTAAATTAACTGTTGTCACCGCCGACCCAGTAGGGAAATCGGCCCCATCAGCTTGATACAACGCCACCGCATCTGCCCCATTTTGGATCTGACTTGCCCCGCCCAATGGCATATCGGCATCAATAATACCAGGGCCACCTAATACAAAATAACCATTGGCATCTGTCGTCTGCCCATCCAAATCATAAGCAGCATAAGATGCATTGTTATTCCCATTAAATAGAACAATAACGTATCCATCTAAACTACTATTCCCCGTCCCACCATCATATAACTCAATAAACTCATCATTGTCATTGGTTGGATTAGATGGCGTGTCCGAATCAACCTCGTTAATCAACAAACTTGCTGGGGCCACTGTCACCGCTTCATTCGTCTGATTGGGCGTATTCAACGCCTCTCCAGCTTCCGGCGTTCCTGGATCACAACACGCCAACCCAGCCCCATCAAAATCATTACGCGTCCAATCACTCAACATATCGGTGTCCATCCCATCTGGTAAGCGGGAGGCGCCACCTGGTGTCAATGGGTTGGCGTCAAAGGTGCCTGTCAATATCACTGTTGAGTACACAAAATCAATCATATCCCCATCATGGACTGCTACATCATCAACAATCTGTGTCCATGGGGTACTATCTAAGACACCATCATCATCCACATCAAGGTCATCCCCCACCGTCCCCGAAAAACCTTCTACTACATAAAAGGTCAAACTACCATTTTCAATC
The DNA here is from genome assembly GCA_035459145.1 of Anaerolineae bacterium. Taxonomy (GTDB): domain Bacteria; phylum Chloroflexota; class Anaerolineae; order Promineifilales; family Promineifilaceae; genus DATHYN01. The sequence continues at coordinate 17,915 of DATHYN010000235.1, forward strand.
TGATCACTCAAGAAATTCGTTACCCAGTAACCATTCGCATCCGTTGTGCCGATGGCATAAACCTGATCTACTTGGCCGGGGCTATCGCCATCCCCTTCGATAATCACCACTGAATAGCCAGTGTAATCTGTCGCTGGATCCCCTTTGATTTCCACAAACTCATTGGTATCTGTGCCGACATGATTGGCGACAAATTCATTAATAATTGGAGCGGTGGCCGGGCCACCGCCATCAAATGTTTGGCCTGTATTGCATGTACCGAAGGTGTTGGCCGAGGGGGCGCTCCACGTAAAATCTTCATATGTCGATCCAGGACCACCCGTTAACTGTAACGAATCCCCCACAGGGGTCGTACCTGTCTCGCTAACACCGATATCCGTACTCGTCAAACCACTCGCCGGCCCATCAGTTGCCGTCATCACCCCTTCATAACTTAAAAACTGAATAACACTGCCTGTATCATCAACCAAAGCCAACCCATCAGGCCCCCCATTCTGAATACCAGCTTGCGCAAACTCAATCATCCCGTATCCGGAACAACTACCACCAGCATTAGGCAATGTCCCCGACAAACTAATAGTGGCATAGGCAGCCCCACCACTACCATTATAAAGAACGACACTCCAACCCGTTAAATCCGCCCCCGCCGGTCCTGCAATCTCCACCCCTTCGCCAGTGTCAGCCCCATCATTATCATAATGAAACTCATTAATCCAAATCGTCGTCATCAACTGATTATTTGCTGATTCAGAACTACCCTCGGCCACTCCCATATAAGCCAACCATACCAACCCTACTAATAAACTCGAAATTATAGCTACCCAACTCAATGTTGCTCGCTTATTTACACTCTGTTGTCTATCTACCTGATGGTTCATCATTTCTCCTAATCAACAACTAATCAAAACAGCTCAATGGTTAATAAACTCCCCAATAAACATCGATAATATTTAGTTTAATACACTTACAGCAAGTTTGGTCCCAACCAAATATCTATCTATCAACTTGTTAAAGTTTACCCCATCATGTAGTATAACACGCTCTAACAACCGTTTGCACATATTTAACAAATTGCAAACCATTCATTGACAAATAGTTAATATCAATCAGTTAAGCCCCCTATAAAATTTAATTTTTATTAAAATCATCATAATTCATACTAACCACTTGCCCGTCTAGCCTAAATCAACTAATATAGTAGGCATTGTAAGTTATCCAAGTTTTTGTTTTGATAACTTTTTTGCCAATTTTGTGCACAGCCAAAGGTAAATGGTGCACTATGCACGATAAATTACGCCAACAACTTGACCATCACAATTTAAACATCGACGATTTACCTCCTGCTTGGCAAAATTTCCTACAAACCGTCGACGACACCTACGCCCATTACCACCAACAACTCACGGTGGAAAAACAGATTGGGGAGCGAATTCAACAAGATATGTCGCGACAAAAGCGACTTTTTGAAAATCTTGTCATTGTTGCTCAATCAACTACGGGGCATGCCACGCTTGAAGAAACATTACAAAGCATTCTTGATGTCACCATTATGCTTACTGGCACCAATGAACGCGGCCGTAGCAGTCTCTTTATCTATGATGCCAACGGCGAAATCACCACTGTCATCCTCGCCCGTGAACAAGTTATCAACTATCAGCTTACTGAAAAAAGTCGCCGTTTTGCCTCTCAAGGCTTAACCGGTTGGGTCGCTCGCAACCGTCGCGCCGCTCTCCTTCAGGATACCTCCCAAGACGAGCGTTGGCTGGCCTCACCAGAAGATATTCACACCGCTCGCTCCGCTTTATCCGTTCCTATTTTAAGCGGATTTCGCCTCCTCGGCGTCCTCACCCTCACCAACCCCGACCTCAACTATTTCGGCGACGAAGACCTCTCTTTCCTCGAAGTCGCCAGCACCCAATTAGCTCTCGCGTTACGTAATGCTGAACTACATAATGAACAAATCCGCCAAGCGGAACACCAAGCCACATTGTACCGCACCTTACGTACCGTCGTTATCGCCGAGTTTGATGCCACTATCATCGCCCATGAAGCGGTCAAAGCGTTAGCTGACCTCACCCCTTGGCCTATGATTAATATCCTCTTCCCTAACGAAGAACAAACCATTCTCCAACTAGAAGCAACTGCTGGCCCTGTCATTCCTCCCGAAAACTGGCAAATACCAATCCAACAAGGTATTAGTGGTCGCGCCTACCGCACCAAACAAACACAATACGTCCCGCTCACCGCCGAAGACGATGATTACGTCGCCATCCACGATATCGTTCGCTCAGAATTAGCCGTCCCCATGATCCGTGGCGATCATGTCCTCGGCATTCTCAATATCGAAAGCAATCAAGCCAAAGCCTTTAAACCAGATGACATTCGCCTCGCCGAATCCCTGGCCGAAGCCATTAGCCTCGCCCTCGATAACGCCCAACTCCATGGGGCCCTCATCAATGCCAAAGAAGAAGCAGAACGTGCCAATCGAGCTAAAAGCGAATTTGTCTCCGTTGCTTCCCACGAATTAAAGAATCCGATGACCTCTATCGCTGGTTACAGTGATCTGCTTATGACTGGTGTGGTTGGCCCCCTCAACGAACAACAAACAAATTTCCTCAAAACCATCCGCGCTAATGTAGCCCGTATGCAAACAATTGTCTCTGATCTCACCGATGTTTCCCAAATCGAATCTGGCAAATTCCATCTTGATTGCGCCGATGTCCCCATCATAGAAGTCATCGACGAAGTCGTTCGCTCCCTCCAGCACCAAATCGAAACCAAAAAACAACACCTCGAACTCGCCCTGCCTGAAAATCTACCTACTGTTTGGGCTGATAGAACCCGTCTAAGCCAGATTATGGTTAACTTGCTTAGCAACGCTTACAAATATACACCTGAAGGTGGTACGATCACCATTCATATCAATGACCATCAAGAAACCAATCCCCACACTGGGGAACTTCAAGAAATGGTCCATATCGCTGTTGCTGATACCGGCCTCGGCATCACCCCCGAAGATCAACAAAAACTATTCCAAAAGTTCTTCCGCGCTAGTGACGAACAAGCTCGTAAATCGCCCGGTACCGGCCTCGGCCTCAACATCACCAAAAACCTCGTCGAACTCCAAGGTGGTGATATCTGGTTCGAAAGCGAATACCGCCAAGGCACCACCTTCCACATCACCGTACCCAAACACCCCGCCCATTAATTCCCCTACCCCTCCTTAATCTCTACCACAAACGTCATCCCCGCTAAACGCAAACGCTCTACCAAAGTCATCCCCATCGCCACCGCTGGCGTCAAAATACCACTCACCTCAGGCAAATCATCTAAAGCCAAACATAATGCCGACTCCCCTAACATCTTCGCCGTCTCCCCATACCCTGGATCCTTTGTCCCCGCTACTTTCCCCTCAATCCAAACCACCTCACCCCCCTCGGCCGTCAACCGCCCCCGCACCTTCGTCCGGAAAAAACCAGCCTCCCGCTCCTCCGGCGCCGGCCCTTCCCCCGGCCCCGGCAAAAACGTCTTCAACAATATATTACGCAAAAAGGGGACACTCACCATCCCCACAAAGGCGCCTAAACCTAAACTAAAACCTAACGCTTGTAATCGCCCCCGCAACCCCGACCCAAAACGCAAATTCTCAACATAATGAAAATCCTCTCCATAGCGCCAATCTTGTAACGCATGTGACCGTCGTACAATCCGCGAGTTGGCCGAGGCCATCACAAACGGTCCCGTCCAATAACCACCCCGTTCATCATACACCACCCCCATCTGATCCTTCTCACTCCAATCATGCTTATACCCTGGCACTAAACTATACGGATCCGCTAATAACTTACGCTTCTCCTTATCCTTCTGTGCCGCCTCCAGCAAACCAACCAGAGTCGCCAATGTCCCCCCACTAAGCCCACCACGCATCGCCATCACCGTATGTGTAATCGCCTCACAATATCGCCCATAATTAGCATACGCAAACTCTTGTACCATCAATACCCCTAAATCCGATGGTATCGAATCAAACCCACAACTATGAACGATGCGCGCCCCTGTCCTTTCCGCTTCTTCTTGAAACGCATCCACCATCTGCCGCACCCACAACATCTCCCCTGTCAAATCACAATAAGCAATCCCCGCCGCCACACAAGCAGCCACTAACTCCGTCCCATACTTCCAATAAGGCCCCACTGTCGAACAAATCACCTTCGTTTTAACCGCTAATCCATCCAATGATGCCCGATCAAAACTATCAGCCAATAAAATCGGCAATGTGGCCAAATCTGGCTTTATTTCCGCTAATCCCTCCCGAACCTCCTCTAATTTGGCCTCATTCCGCCCAGCTATCCCCCACTTCAATGTCGGCGACGCTTGATGCGCTAAATATTCCGCCACCAATTGCCCTGTATATCCAGTTGCCCCCCACAAAATTAGATCAAACTCTTTCATTTGCCCCTCTCATTCATTGATTGTATTACTTTTAAATTCACGCATTGATCATTATAACATCATTAACCACTTTGCACACCGCAAATCCCCCCCTTTGATACAAGCAGTAAGTCACAATCAAAATATACCTCCCTCTCCCTAAAAACTCTCAATCTAAATCAAACGCTTCCCATCCACCACCCCGCATTTGTACCAACTTCATTGGCGCCAATCCGATCCCTTCTGTCACTAACACACTCCCCCGCTTCCCCCACAAACTTCCATCCCCTTCACAAATCATGTCTAATCGCTCGGCCAACTCCCACATTGGCTCGCATACAAAAAAAGGCTCTGCCATCTCCCCTAATTCTAAACGACCATCCACTTCCCCTAAACCACACAACACATCAATATCCGCTGGCCGATCACGCCATTTCCGCGTCGGATCTCGTCGATCACGCCCCAGATCAACCTCTATCTGCTGACAATAACGCCTTAGCACAGCCTCTTCCCAATCAGTCACGACCACCACACAAAAATTCAAAAATCTGTTATCACTCTCAATATCAACCGCGGCCGTCTCCACAATCCGGCTAATATAAATTTCGCCCGCAATCCCTAATAACCCTTCTAATATCGCCACACTATTTACATATGGCTCAATATTGCTACCCACACCTAAAAAATAAACTCGCTGGCCAACACCTATCCGCAACATAACACACCTTCTACAGTTTGCTCACTAACCACTGGACTTTCGCTATCACACCTCATCCCAATCCAAGTTTCAAGCTGTTTACAGCGTACTTGACGACTAGATTATACTCAAAAAACATGATTTTCCCTACAGCGTCCCAATCTGACCAATCTGCAACCCCTTTATCTCCAACCATTGTCCCCTCTCACCTACTTCACTAACTCCCCAACCCAGCCCGCCCGTTGCCGTTACCTGCAAATACTGATTATCAACCCAACACACGAAACCTAACTTCCCCTGTGGACTTTGCTTCGTCTCTAACAACAACCGCTCATCACACCAAAATCGACACCCCTCCCGTCCCCACTGCAACCGATACCGATGCCATTCTCTCATATCATCCCCCACTAACTGAAAACTCATCCCCAATTGTCTCTGTACCCACGGCCACACCCGCTCCCGCCACCACCCCCACCGATTACCAATCACCACCACCGGTGCCCATGGCGCCAAACTCCATGCCCTCGGCCGCCCCGCATCCACCGTCGATACAAACCACCCTCGCCCCGCACCCCACCGCCGCAACGGAAAATCATTCCCCTCCCCCCCGAAAAAAAACCACACCGCCCGCGGCAATGCCGGCCACCCCACCTCCTTATCCCCAAACGGCGCATTCCAAAAACCAAAACCCGCTGTCCCCACGCCCTCATCCTCACCAAAAGAAAACCGCGCCTCCAAGACCATCTCCACCCCCGCCTCCCAACGAAACGACGACCGCCCCCCCTCATAATCATAAATCTGCCCATTCATATACACCCCTTGCCCCTCTGGTATACCCAACCGCCACCCTTGGCCCCCTCTATCAACCCAACCACCATTTATTTCTAAAATAGAATACTTTTTGTTATAATCAACATCCATGCTTAAACTATCCCTTTAAGCTAAATTCAGGTATAATAAACCTTCTTTGATAAAATCCTGTGAGTCTTTCTCCTATACTGTAGTCACACTTCTCACCAGTATCACCACAAACCATCGACTCACCACTTCACACAACGAGGATCACGTTTTTATGGAACTAATTTGGTACGGTCTCAGCTGTTTTCGTCTTAAAGAACGGGGGTTCCAAACGGTCGTTACCGACCCCTATCACCATAAAGTAGGCTTGCCCGCTCTAGACAAGCTCAAAGCGGACATCGTCACTGTTAGCCACCCCGCTCGTGGCCATAATTATGTCCAAGCTGTCCCTAAACGCCAAATGGTCTTATCTGGCCCTGGCGAATATGAAATCGGGGGGCTGTTCATTACCGGTATCGCTACTTGGCCCAGTAAAGAGGCTGAACACCCCAATGTCCTCTACCTATTTAATTATGGCAATATCACGGTCGCCCATCTAGGCGATGTTAGCGATATCCCTAAACAAAGCCAAATCGAAGCCCTCGAACAGGTTAATGTTCTGCTTATCCCTGTTGGCCATGGCTCTAGCCTCAATGCCGCTCAAGCTGCAGAATTTATCTCCATGCTCGAACCAAACATCGTCGTCCCCATGCATTACCACACCCCAGGCTTGAAATTAGAACTAGATAGCGTCGACCGTTTCTTAAAAGAGATGGGCATTAACGAATATACGGCTGAATCATCATTAAAAGTCTCCGCCTCTAACCTCCCCGAAGAGACTGAAACCGTTATTCTCACGCCACAAACAAGTTAAGAGGATTGCTACGATGACAGCCAAAAAAATCAAATTGTTGATGCAATGGGATGTGCGCACTGGCATGGAATCAGAATATTTTGAATTTGTTGTCAATGAATTCATCCCCCAACTAAACCGCCTCCAAATTCGTGATATTCAACTATGGCTCACTCATTATGGTGAATGTGAGCAAATTGTCGCCAGTGGCATCACCGATACCCAACAAGAAATGCAACAAATTCTCAGTAGCCCTGAGTGGACTGAAATCCACGACAAACTGCATACATTGGTCACCAATTACTCCGAAAAATTGATCCCAGCCACCGCTGGTTTCCAACTATAAACCTAACCACAAAAAAAGCCTAATTATGAGTCTCTTTTAATTCGACCCATAATTAGACTTTTTAACCCGTTTTAATTGTCTCTTTAATTTAGTTTGTCACTAATGACCATCTTATTAATCACTGCTCTTGGCTGGCTTGCTATCACTACTTTTGCTTTCCCCACCTGTAGCCGGCTTGGCCTCACTACTACTACTACTACTACTGCTGCTGCTACTCGTCTCGCTCTTATCACTCTTGCCACTCGTAGCTGTCACCGCCGAGCTTCCATTACGCGTGTCTGTCACATAGAAACCAGACCCCTTAAATACAATCCCGACCGCATTTACGACCCGCCGAATCGAACCATCACAATTGGGACAGTCGGTCAACGGATCATCGGTCATTCTTTGTCGAGTTTCAAAAACATGTTCGCAATCTTCACATTTATATGTATATAAAGGCATTTTTCCCACCTACTTGATATGTTTAATGGTCAATGGATACAATATTGTTGCTTTTAATACCCCTTATTCTAACGACCGTTAACCATTTTGACAATCTTCAAAATGCCTTTTGCAATTTTTCATACGCAATTCTTACACAAACTGGAGAATATTATGTCTATTTCTGAATATCAAGCTCGCATTAAATCCGCCATTTGGCGTGAACTAGCCCAAAATAATATCGACTTGTCCGCTCTACCTAAAGAAACATCTGATGAACTCATTAATACCATCACCAATGCCGCTCTCGTTGAAATGGATGCCATTTTAGGTGATACACACCAACAATCAAAAGATTCATCTTCCCTAACTGCCGTCACTGAAGATGATGTCGACCCCGACCCACTCAAAGAAGATGTCCTCTGGACCGGCCGCCCTCTCCTCTCCATTATGACCGAATATATCATCACCGATGAACGCCTCCGCATCATCGAAGGTCTACTTGGCAAAACCCGCATCGACATCGAATTAGTCCGCATCCAAAATGTAAATCAAAGCCAATCTGTTAGTGAACGGGTCCTCAATATCGGTGATTTAACCATTCGTAGCCATGACCGTACCCATCCCGTCATCGTGCTTAACAATATCAAAAACCCACAACATGTCCATGAGGTTTTGCGTCGTGCCATGCTCCAAGCCCGCAAAAAACATGGCCTTTCCTATCGCGAAGAAATGTAAGCGAACAACTCTATGACCATTCAAGCTATCACCGGCACTTTCTACCGCCTCAATGACGAGCGACAAGAAACCAATACTGCCCCCGGTATCCTTACTTCCCCACCACAAGCTGGCGCGGCCCGCGGCCGCGACGAAGACACCCTCTTCGCCCACCTGACCCTCACCGGTAGTAAATTCCCCCCCTCCCTCTATCAAACCCTCCTCCAACAATTTACCACCACCTTCTACAAAACAACCGGGACTGTCACCACCGCCCTCCGCACCGCTGTTAATCATATCAATCAAACCCTCCTCCAATACAATATGAATAGCCGCCGCAATAATGTCGAAGGGGCCTTCGCCGCCGCCGTCCTCCACGGCCAAGAACTTTTCATCATTCAAGTCGGTGATACCTTTTCTCTTATCGGTCATAGCTTTGGCGTCGAATCCCTACCCAACCAACCCCCAAGCCGCATCACCCCCCTCGGCCCCAGCGCCGGCCTCGATATCCGCTACTACCACCACCAAGTCTCTCCCGGCATGATGCTCCTCCTCCCCGAACCACACCTCCACACTATCCCTCCCAAAAACTTTGCCCCCGCCCTCGTCAATACCGAAATCGAACTCGGTGTGACCAAACTCGGTAGCATCGTCAAATCCGGTACCGCTCGCCTCCTCCTCATCGAATTTACCGAAGATAGCTTCATCGACCTCCCCGACCACATCACCCCCATGTACGCCCCCTCCAACCGTACCACCTCCAACCTCTCCAACCTCCCCATCCAACAAACCGCCCGCCAAGCCACCGCCCAAGCCGCCCTCGGCCTCTCCCGCGCCACCGATGGCCTCGCCGATGCCCTCACCCAACTCCGACCACCGGCCCCACCTAATAACTACCAAGATTCACCCCCCAATTGGGCCCTCGCTAGCTTCTTCGCCATCATCATCCCCATCATCGTCGCCGTCATCTTCACCAGTGTCTACTTCCAACGCGGCCAAATTATCCTCTTTAGCGAAACACGCCAAAATATGAATAGTAGCCTCGGCCTCGGTGACCAAGCCTATGACAATGGCGATACCACCCAAGCCGTAACCTACTACACCGAAGTCCTCCAACTCGCCGCCACCGCCGAAGCAATCCGTCCCGATGATTCCGATATCGCCCGCCTCCGCCAAGATGCCAACCAACGTCTCGACCGTATCAACAGCATCACCCGCCTCTACGCCCAACCCCTTTACACCTACCCTCCAGGCACCCTCATCCGCAGTATCGCCCTCGGCAACGAAGTGACCGGTGATATCTACACCCTCGATAGCAACAACAATGTCGTCTACCGCCATGAGACCGATGAAACCTATCTCAATGTCACCGTCGATAATTCTCAAATCATCATCCAAAATGGGCAAGTAATTGGCAACCAAGTCGTCGGCCAACTCGTTGACCTCATGTGGCGCCCCCGTGGTAATATCGTCACCCGTGATGGCCTTACCATCCTCGATAGCCGTGGCCTTGTCCTCACCTACTATCCCGACTTTGACCAAACCGATACCGCTATCCTCGGCTTCGCCAGCGAATGGTGGCGTGACCCGCGCAACATCACCAGTTTCAACGAACGTCTCTACGTCCTCGACCCCGCCGCCAACCAACTCTGGCGCTATTTCCCTGACGCGAACGGCTTCATCGTCGATGAAGAACAACGCGCCGTCAACTTCGACACCGATGTAAACCTCACTAGCGCCACCGATGTCATCATCGACCCCAATGATGGCAGTGTCATCATCGCCTACGAAAATGGCGCCCTTCACCGCTATGTCAACGGCCGCCAACAATGGTCCCCCGAAGAATTAGCCGCCAACGGTCTCCGCGCCCCGCTCGTCACCCCCAACGCCATTAAAATCACCGGCAGTGGCCCCAGCTCCTCCATCTTCATCGATGACCCTGGTACCTCCCGCCTTATCCAGCTTAGCCGCCGTGGTAACTTCCTCGCTCAATTCAAAGCCACCGATGATTCCGGCCGTGAACTCCTCAGCCTCAGCCGCGACTTCGCCGTCGCCGAAAACCCTCTCCGCGTCTTCTTCGTCAGCAATAACACCCTCTACGTCGCCACCCAATAAATGATACGCTCCCCTCATGTCCCCTTTATTGGAACATCTTCACCGCCTTCTCTACACTCTTCTTCGGACTAATCTTCACCTGCACATCCTCAAACCGCCCCTCCGCATCAATCACAAAATGGCTCCGAATGACTCCCATATACTTCTTGCCATACATACTCTTCTCGCCCCATGCCCCGTACATCTCCGCCACCTCATGACCTGGGTCCGATAACAACGCAAAGGGAAAATTCTCCTCCGCTTTCCACGTTGCTAACGCCTCCGGCTCATCTGGACTAATCCCAATCACCGTCCCATTCCCCGCCTCAATCGTCTCATAATTATCGCGCAAACCACACGCCTGCCGCGTACAACCAGGCGTCGCCGCCTTCGGATAAAAGAATAAAACAACCCGCTCCCCCCGCCAATCTGATAACTTCTTCAACTCCCCTTCACTATTTTTCAACTCAAAATCTGGGGCCATGCCCCCTACTTCAAACGCCATAAAACACACTCCTTTCTATAAATAATCTGGGGATGGTTCATAATCGATAACCAATCCCTTTACACTTGTCATTCCGGTCCCCATCTGCATGAGGATAAATTCCAGCCGGAATTTAAACTGTTACTTGATAGCAACCTCTCTGGTTTTTGTAAGGCCGCTCATGGATTCTGATTTTCATCTACCAGTGCAATCCGCGAATATGTCATTCCGGCGCAGGCCGGAATCCACTTACAATCTAACAGCATGAAAAACTTCCCACTCTAGATTATTAATAAGCCCATATTTTCAAACTCAAATGTTGACAACATTTCGTTTCATACACTTACCTGCTACTATAACAAAAACCACCTATTTCACAACCGCGCCTCCTCATAATCCTTCCACATCTGCGCCGCCAACGCCTCAGGCTCACACATCACCCCCAACGGCGCAAAATAATCATACACGCGCCGCAAATCCCGCGTCAGAAAACCCAACGCATGCTGATTCACCCGCGCATCCACCAACTGTGGAAAATCAATAATCACCACATCACTTTCCCAATACAAAATATTGTAAGGCGATAAATCACCATGCACATAATGATGGGCTAACATCAACCGCACATTCTCCACAATTTTATCAAACAACAGTTGCCCCTCTTCTTCTGGCAGACGGACCTCACTTAACGTTGGTGCCGGCCCATACTCATCACCAATATATTCCATTAGGATAACATTGCCACCATGGGCCAGCGGCCGTGGCACCGCCCCGCCCGCTTCATACAACAACGCCTGCGTCCGGAACTCATGTACAATCCACGTCATAAAATCAAGATGCTGCCCATAACGCGTCTTTTTCTGCAACGCACGCAAATCCCGCGATTTACGCGCCTCCTGTCCATCCCCATCCAATGTCATCCGACCTTCCTTATACATCGCATCATTTTTTAAATGACGCAACATCCTCGGCCGATACAACTTCGCCGCCAACCACCGCATCCCCGTCTCCGGCTGCGCCTCACACCAATACACATTCGCCTCCTTACCCCCCTTCACCAACCGCATCACATCCACAATCTGATTGTTCTGATAAAACGGCGTCAACGATTTGACCACCCAATTCCGTTCATGATGCGCCGGATCCATATTGGCTACATAACTCGGCACAAAACCAATCACACTATCATCAAAATCTGTCAACTCAGCCACCCGCTTCGCCCGCCGCTCCGCCCGCGTCGCCGCTGACCTCGGCCCCTCCCCCTTCCGCCGCCGATGCGCTCGCCGACTCCCATCATCGTAACTTAACTCTTCGTATTTGTCCCAATACTCATGCTTTTTCATCTGTTTTGTCGTAATCCTTAATATTTAACTTGTTTAATCTACATTTGATTTCTGAACTGGTTCACACCAGAACCAGCCCCATGATTGGGATCAAAAAAGACCACAATCACATGTGGTCTTGCCGCTCACAAACATACCCCGCTTAAAACAAGATAACCATACAGCTAAACCACAAAAATGGATAAAATAGCTGTATTGTGCTCATTGACTACTTAATTACAAGCAATAAAAAAGGCCATTGGCAGGTAACCAATGGCCTCAGATATCATGACAAATTGTCACCCATCATCCATGCAGTAAACCAGCACAATACAAACTTAAAACAATGTCATTTCTTACTTTTGCCATTATGCTGACCTCCTTTGAATACAAGATGAGTAATACCGTGAAACTATAGCACAACTACCAAACTCCTGTCAACCCTCATTTCATTCAATCACCACCAAATGTTTGTAAACCACCCTGCAATCTGTTATGCTACTCTTATGAAACAAAATATTGTCGGTTACCTCCATGTTATTGTCGCTCTATGCGCTATTTTTCTCGCCCTTTTTTTAATCACCTTTTCAGGAACCTACCAAACCCTCGGCAACATCATCTCTTTTGTCCCCGAAAAACTGAATATGCTCCGCCAGGTCTCTTCTGCCGATCTCACCACCATCACCTTTGATGCCGATATCCCCGCCTCTCTCACCTTAACCGACAGCCAATACTATCTCTACTCCGATAGCAATCTCGACCGCCTAACCATTACGGGAGCACAAACCAGCGACCAACCAGATCTTGAAATCTATAATCGCACACCCAACAGCTTTGGCGGCCGTCGCTATGCCGGCCAAGACTTCCCCCAATTAGCCGCACTCCCCGCCCGCCCCACCGCCTTCCTCGATGTTCATAATAATGACACCTACCAATTCACCAATGACAATCCTGTCAGCCTCACCGTCGCCCCTAACTACACCAACTACAACGATTTAATCATTATCATTATGACTTTTGTCCAAATCGCTATCATTTATGGCCTCTACTACGCCACCTATCGCTGGTATCATCGTGACAAACTCATGGCTGTCGCCCAAAAACAAAGCGATCGCCGTGATGCCATGTCTGATTTTCTTAAAAACCTAGACGAATAAACCAACAGCAACCACAGATATTCTCAATACCTGCCCAACAATCATCTTGGCACAGGCCTCCATCTGTGGTTGCTCTCCCCCAACAATATCTGCCTTCTCCCCACCCATAATTAACCCCCAGCTCTCTCAAATTCCAAGTTGAAAACCACCTCACAATCTGTTATCCTTACCCCTATGAAAGAAACAATTGTCAGTTATCTCCACGTGCTGGTCGCTTTATTCTCTTTTTTTCTCTTAATTATCCTTCTGACCTTTGCCGGGACTTACCAATTTCTAGGCGCCATTGTCAGCTTTGTCCCCAATCAACTCAATCTACTCCGTACCGTCACCACCGACGACTTAATCACCATTCAGCCTTCCGCTGATAACCCCGTCTCCCTCAATCTGACCGCTAGTCAATACTACCTTTACTTAGATGGCAATCAAAGCCGATTTATCATTTCCACCCCTCAAAACACCCCCCCCTCGGCCGAACTACGTTTCTACAACAGCCCCCTTCCCCAAGGCTCCTTTGGTGGCAACCGCTACGCCGGCCAAGATTTCCCCCAACTCCCCCAACTCCCAGCCAAACCGACCGCCTTTCTCGATATCAACGCCGCCGGCACCTACATCTTCCAAAACAATCAACCACTAACCATTACTATCGCCCCAAATTATACCAACTACAACGATTGGGTCATCATCATCATGACCATTCTGCAAGCGGCTGGCCTCTATGGCCTCTACTATGCCGCTTACCGTTGGCGTTACCGCCAAGAAATTGCCCAAAAAAATCAACAACAAGCAGATCGCCGTGATGCCATGGATGATTTTCTCAACAACCTAGGCAAATAAACTAATTTCTTATGTATAACGCCCCTTTTGTCAGCCGTGAAGAAGAATTAACCCAATTAAATGAACTTTTCCAAAAAACTGTCAGCAATGATCAAAAAACGTTGCTCATTGCTGGTGAAGCCGGCACCGGCAAAACCGCCCTCCTCAACGAATTTATCCGCCGCATGCAAAGCCAAAACCAAAATGTTTTAATTGCTATCGGCCGTTGCGACGCCCAAACTGGTACCACCGATGCCTACCTCCCCTTCCGCGAAATTTTAGCCGGACTCACTGGCTCCGCCATCACCTCTCTTGACGAAAACCACCTCCAAGTCGAAAACCAATCCCGCTTAAATAAATTCCTCAAAACATCTGGTCACGTTCTTTGGGAATACGGCCCCGAAGTCCTCGACCTATTCGTCCCCGGCGCTAACCTCGCCGCCCGCGTCACCAGCGCTCTCGCCGCCCGCACCCATTGGTTCCAAGGCAACGATAACCATGGCCAACAAACACTTACCCAAGAACAAATCCAAGTCCAATATACCAATCTCCTCCAAGGACTTGCCACCAAACACCCCCTGCTCATCATCGTTGATGACCTCCACTGGATCGACCCCTCCTCGGCCAAACTCTTCTTCCACCTCAGCCAACGCCTCAAAGACCACCCCATCCTCCTCATCGGTACCTTCCGCCCCGACCACATCCCCCAAACCCAACGCAGCCAACACCCCTTCGCCCCTATCCTCCAAGAATATCATCAACAAAAACAAATCCCCTTCATCAACCTTGATAAAATCCCCGACTCCCGCGCCCGTCTCTTCGTCGATGATTTCCTCGACAGCGAACCCAATCAATTTGATATGACCTTTCGTCACGGCCTCTGGCGTCAAACCAAAGGCCATCCCCTCTTCACCCTCGAACTCATCCGCACCCTCCGCAATCGTGGCGACATCTACCAAAACACCGATGGTGAATGGATCGCCAACGAAAACCTTAACTGGCACCAACTCCCCCTTCGTGTCGATAATCTCATCGATGAACGTCTCGCTGATATCGAACCCCACTTGCTAGAAATCATCACCATCGCCAGTGTGCAAGGGGATACCTTTATGGCCGAGGTCATCGCCAACCTCGAAGATACCTCCCCTCGCCGCATCGTCCGCTACCTCAGTCACGACCTCCACCGCCGCTACCAACTCGTCGATTTTATTAACACCGACTACCACCAACAACAACGTATCTCCCAATACCGCTTCCACCACAACCTCTACCATAAACATATTTATCAACACCTCGACCATGCCGAGCGCGTCTACCTCCATGAAGGCATCGCCTACGCCCTCATCGACATCTACGGCTCCAACAACCCCGACATGCTTGTCGAACTCGCCTACCATTTCACCCAAGCCGAAGTCCCCGACCAAGCTTACTACTACGCCTTCGCCGCTGGCCGCCAAGCTCTCGAAAAATATGCCTACAATGAAGCCATCGCCTATTTCTCTCAAGCCCTTCAATTCGTTGACCGCGACAACCACGAAACCCGTTTCGATATCCTCCTCGCTCGCGAAGAAGCTCACGGTGCCCTCGGCCAACGCATCCAACAACGCAATGACCTCGACCTCCTCAAAGAAGCCGCCACCCACCATTCCAAACCGGAAGCCAAACTCGAAGCCAAACTCCGCTACGCCAACCTCTACACCATCACCCACGACTACGACCAAGCCATTAACACCTGCCAACAAATCCTCGACACTCCCAACCTCCCCGAAGATTCCCTCATCGCTATCCAAGCCCGCCTCTACCTTGGTGACGTCTACACCGAACAAAGCCTGAAAGACAAAGCCAAAAAAGAGCTCCAAATAGCTCTCGATAATGCCCAGAAAGTCGATAAAATCGACCTCGAAGCCCAAGCCCTAACCAAATTAAGCCAAATCGCCCGCAGTGAGGGCAAACTAGACGAAGCCCAAGCCTATCTCATCCAAGCCGATGTCCACTACCAAGAATTAGGTGACCAAAGTGGCCAAGTTCGTGTCCACGTCACCCTCGGCCAAATTCACTTCGCCCGCGGCCGAAAAATCCCTGCCCAACAACAGTTCCTCACCGCCCTCAACCTCAGCCGTCAAATCAACAACCGCCGCTTCGAACTCATCTGCCTCTCCAATATCAGCTTGATCGCCCTCGATTTAGGCCATTTCGATATGGCCCATCAACATATCCACTCCGCCCTCAAACTCAGCGAAGAAATCAACGATAAACGCACCCAATGCATTCTCCTCGACCACCTCAGCCTCGTCCACTACTATCAAAAATCATATTCAGATGCCCATAAAAACTGCCGTCAATCACTTAGCCTTAGTCGCGAACTCAACCTCGACAGTAGCCAAGGCTATGCCCTCCACCACCTCGGCATGATCCAACTCGCCCAAAACCAATACGAAATGGCCTACAACGCCTTCCTCCAAGCCCAAAGCATTCGACAACGCATCCACGAACGCGCTCCCTACCACGACACCAGCGCCTACCTCGCTTGGCTCTATTACCAAAAAGGGGAAATCCCCAAAGCATACCAACTCATCAATGCCACCTGGCACTACCTCCGCGTCTATGGCATCGATAATATGGAAGAACCTCTCCGCATCTATCTCATCTGCTACCACATTTTCAAGGCCCAAGGTGACAAACGCACCACCGACATCCTCGCCGCCGCCAAACTCCTCCGCGACCACCAAGCCAACCAAATTCAACACCCCCTCCAACGTCACATGTTCCTCAACAACATCCCCGCCAACTACGAACTCAACCAAATCCTCGCCCAATCCCCCCTCCGAGGATAACGCCGTTTTTTAGCCTTGACCTGCTGAATCCGGCCTTAAAACCCCTCCCAAAATCAGTGTCGTTTTTCACAAAATCACCCCTCTAGCCCCTTCGAGGAAGCGTCCCATTGAGCCCGATGCGTTCACGCTCGGGCGGAGGCACCCCTGAACACCCCTCCTCACTTCACCAACACAAAAAAATCCCCCCAATCCCCAAAATCCGCGTCAAAACCCACCAAGCCTACCCCTAGTTCAACAATTCATAACTCCCCCCAAAACGTCATTTCGAGTGCAGGTTTGCCCGCCATCTCCATTTAAAACCAATCAGCTGCCAAAGGACAAACCGAAATCGAGGCCCACCATCATCCATAAATCACTTGAATTCAACTGTCATTTCGAGCGCAGTTCAATCCGCTTTTCACAAGCATCACCTAACATCTAAAACAAGGATTGAACGAAGTCGAGAAATCTGCCTTGAAAATACCCCAACCAATCTTTACATCGGCCTAATTAATTATCGAACTCAGTTTCACCTTACGCAGACACACATACATGCAAATACAGCCCCCCCATTTTCCCTACCCCCCTCCCCGCGCCGCATTAATCTCACCCCGATACCGCTCGGCCGCCGCCCTCGCCTTCTCCGCGAAATCTAAGCCCGCACCAGCATAAATCACCCCCCG
>DATHYN010000236.1:0-9245 GCA_035459145.1 Anaerolineae bacterium
GGTTGAAACGGGGATTTGAACGGTTTGGGGGCGGGTTTGGCGGTGGGGTTGGTGCCAGAATGGGGTGGGGGGCGATGGTTTGATGGCCTAACTTTTTAATGTTTTGACGGTAAAATGTTAAAGCGTTTTAGTGGTGGGTGGTGGGAGGAGGCGGAGAGGGGGAGGTGGCCGAGGGGGTATGATGAGAGAGGTGAGATGATGGGGGACGTGGCATCACGCGAGAGAAGTGTGGAAGCTAGGGGGGGAGGTCAGGCGCGTGATGCCGCGTCATTACGGGTGGGGGAGAGGGGGATGCTATGATGTGATGTGCGTCGGTGGAGGTGGTTTTGGGGTGGGGGGCCGCCCAAGCGTGAACGCGTTGGGCTAGGGTTGGCGCCCCGTGAACGGGGCTAGGGTTGGGTGGGGTGATGTTTTGGCGTTTTGATGTTTTGCTGGTAAAAAGTGGTGTGGGGATGAAGGGGGAGTCCTGAAGGGAAGCGTGATGCGATGACGGTATGATGGGCTGGCGCCGGGGGCGGGAGGGAGGCGGAGAGGGGTGGGAGGCCGAGGGGAGATGATGATCGGGGCAGAATGAGGGGACGGCGTGGTAAGCCAGCCCTGTTTAGAGGGCGTGGTAACTAGCCCAACGCGTTCACGATTGGGGGGGGATGGAGAGGAATGGTTGGGGTGTTGTTGGGAGAAGGTGTGGGTGGTGGGCGTGTTTGTGGAGAATTTGATGGAGCAAAAGGTGTTTTGGGTGTGAGGTGGTGGGGGGATGTGTGTCGGTGGAGGTGGTTGTGGGGTGGGGGGTCGCCCAAGCGTGAACGCGTTGGGCTAGGGTTGGCGCCCCGTGAACGGGGCTAGGGTGGGGTGGGGTGATGTTTTGGCGTTTTGATGTTTTGCTGGTAAAAAGTGGTGTTGGGTGGGGATGGTGGGGAAGCCCCGCAGGGGCGTCTTTTTAGCCCTGGCCTTTAGGCTAGGGTGGGTAAAAATTTATTTAGTGGTTTAATTGGATTATGATTTGTTCAAGTTGTTTTTCGAGTGACCTGTAGACTATGGCTTTTCGTGAAAATAGTGCAATCAGAGACAAAAAACAGAATAAGTCATATCATTGATACCATCGGTATAAAAATATTTATCGCATTAAAGCAAAGAAATTTGAACAAGGACAAAGAAATTGATGAATTTAAAGAAGTTGTTAGGCGGGAGCATGTTTGTGACTGGCGTTTTGGGAATTTTATTAAGCGTTACTGGTTTTATGGCTGGCTTTTGGGTGGTCAATGATATGCAGAATAGAATAGATAGTGTGTTGTTGCGCTCTATTCAGACGTTACAAACTACCCGCTCTGTTATTGATTTAAGCACGCAAACAGTCACGGAAGTGCAGCAAGGCATTAATACCGTACAGGAAACAACAAACACCTTAAGTCAAACTATCACCGATACGCGCCCTTTTTTAGGTAATATTGGGGAGGTGACAACGGAAAGTATTCCGACCAGTTTAGATGCAGTGACAGCAGCTTTGCCTAATGTCGCCGCCTCGGCGGCGACGATTGATGATGTTTTGACCGCTTTAAGTAGCTTTCAGTATAAAAGAACAATATTTGGTGCCCCCTTTGAAATCGATTTGGGTATTGATTATGCCCCAGTCGAACGCTTTGATGTGTCAGTTAATCGGATTGGTACCAGTTTAGAGGGAACGCCCGCACAGTTGCGGGCGTTAGATTTGAATTTTCAAACGGCCGATACCAACTTACTCGCCCTAAGTACTAATCTTACCCAAATAGGGACAGAATTAAATAGCTTAGAGAGAACTGTTACGGATTTAAACCCATTGCTCGATCAATATCTCTTGCTGGTTGATCAAACTTTAATTACGCTGGCAGATAGCCGTACGCAAATAGCAGAGCAGTTGGTGCGGGTAAAAATTTTCATAACGTTAGTTATGATTTGGTTTGGCTTGATTCAAACCGTCCCTCTATATCTAGGCTATCATTTGATTTTGGATAAAGGCATCTTGACGACGAATTGAGCGATAAAGGCATTACTATCAGTTAAAAACTGACGATGTGGTGGCGGTTTAGCTGATTGAATTGGGTGTGTATTGGGGAGATAACGCGGGCGGTTACAATATGTGTCAGTGGAGGTGGTTTTGGGGTGGGCGGCCGCCCAAGCGTGAACGCGTTGGGCTAGGGGTGGCGCCCCGTGAACGGGGCTAGGGTTTGGTGGGGTGATGTTTTAGCGTTTTGGTGTTTTGCTGGTAAAAAGTTTTACCGGTATGCAGGGATGCTTGTGAGATAACAATAAAATTTAATGCTGATAGCCTAATACCGTTATCGTTTTATCATTTGTATTTGATACATAGACATAGCCATTAGTTGGATGAACATTGATGCCATAAGGGTACCAACCAACATCTATGGTGGCTACATTTTGTAACCCTTGAATGACGGATACTGTATTGTCGGCAAAATTGGCAACATATACATTGCCATTTTGGGGATCGATCGCCATTTTGGCCCCGCCATCCCCTACAAAGATAGTCTCTTTTATGATTAAATTATCATTGTTCGTTCCAACGACGATTAAATGGCTAAATGGGTAGATAATATATAAGTCGCCACTAATCGGGTGTATTTGCATGGTTAGCCCGTTGCATATTTCACTGATATTATCTAATTGGGTAATTAATTCTCCTTGCCTGAATAAGGTTAAATCATACTCTTCGATATCACATCCCAAGGCAAATAGGTCACCATTTTGAGGATTTAAGACTAATAAATCTAATCCCTCAAGAGGAAATTCATTTGTTTTTTGAAGGCCCTGTAATATATAGACAGACTCTAACACATTTGATTCAGGGGTGATGTATATTTTGGAAATATAGATGTAGTTGTTAATGGGATCGATTACGATATCGGTAAAACCTGTATGTTCTTCTTCAATGTAGTCTAGCAAATTTAATTCGGCATCGAAAATGGTAATTCGTGATGGGTAGTTTGAGCCATCTTCAGCCCTACGGCCATTGGTTATAACATATAGCCAGCCATTAGTGGGATTAATGGCTATATCGAGGATAAAGCCTGTTTCGGTTGGGGATATCATTAATGTTTGTTGTAATTGGCCCGCGCTTATAATTGAAATTTCATTAGAAGCTTTTTCAGCGACAAATAGTTGTTTTGTTTTTTCCGAGAAAGCTAAAATGGAGCCTTGAAAGCTTTGCGTATCAATGGAGTGTTGGTATTTTAACCCATCAATAAGGGTTATCCCGGAACTGGCATGGGCCGCATATAGTAATCCGTCTGAATCAAAAAGCATATCATGTGTGCCAGCAGGCAACGGTATAACTGTTATCGGTTCTGGTATGGGGGGAGACCTGTTGAAAAAAGAGGGGATGTATGGCCAAAATATGGGTTGTGTATATGTAAGAACCAGCATCAGAACCATTAGTACTGTTCCGCCAGCTAACAAGAGCGATCTTTTCATTGAGGTGTTTTGTCCTTTTATTGGAACGATTTTATCAAAAGCCGAGGATATTGTTAGTTGTAAAGTGTGTTTGGTTGGAATTTAGGGGGTGTGGTGGGGGTAGAGTCGCGATGTTTTAATGTTTTAATATTTTGACGGTAAAATGGTAAAATGTTTTGTTGGTTGGTTAGAGAGGGCGGGAGAATGGGAGGGAGGGCGGGAGACCGAGGAAAGATGATGCGGGATGGGAGATGATAGGGATGGGGCTGTGAGGGGAGACCTCGGAGCTTTTTAGGGAGGTGTTTGGGGTTGGGAGGGAATGGTTAGGAAAGCTCCGAGGTCGGGGGAGGGGGTTATGGTGGGTGGGGGATGAAGCTGATGATGGTGTTGTTGGTGGTGGCTGAGGGGGGGAGGGTGGTGCGGCAGAGGAACCAGACGCCGGCGTCGAGGGTGGCGGCGGCGTGACCGGCTTTGATTTCGGGGAGGGGGGAAATTAGGGCCCAGACTTCAATCACTTCAGGTTGGTCTAGTAGTTGGGCGGCGAAGTCGAGGTAGCTGGACGGTACCCCCTCTGCCCCCTTGTGGTCATTTTGGGATACTGATTCTTGTGATAGCGGGGGCATCTCCCCCAGTGGGGGAGAACTTAGAGGGGGTAGCTCGTTGGCGGGTGTGTTGTCGGTTGGCTTTCCATTGTTCATATTCTTCCTCCTGTAAGGGTGGTAAATCTTTGCGGTTACGGGATCGTTTTTTCCATTGGCCTTGGTCATCTTTGACCCACCAGCGGTCGCGGGGGTAGCGGCGGGTGTGGGGGCCGACGCGGCGGTATTCGCGCCAGCCTTTTTGCTGGTCGGTGAGGATGGTGGGGGTTATAACTTTTTTCCCTCTCTGCCCCCTTCTGGTTGGTGGGAGGTGTTGGTGATTGTTGAGGCGGGGGCATCTCCCCCAAGGGGGGAGAAATCTGCGGATTGTGTTGGTTGGTGTTGTTGGCTTGTTGGGGTGGTGGGGTTGCTGTTGTGGTTGAGGTTGTCTTGGCTTGGTTGATTATTCGTTGCGGGGGTGGGTGTTGATGGGTCGCCTTGTTGTGTTGCGGGTGGATCGGGGAAAAGCTGGACGAGAGGGATGTCACTGTTGGCTGGGAGCGGTGGTTGGGTTGAGGTTGTGGGAGCTGAGACTTGGATGCCGGCTTGGCGCATGACGTCTTGGAGGGCTTCGATGGCGGTTTGGCGGAGGACGGTTTGGACTTCGGGGGATTCGTAATATTTGCGCGCTTCGACGGCCATTTGGCGTTGGGCACCGAGGCGGATGTTGTGGACGATTTTGCGCGCTTCGTGGGCCGCTTTTTCGGCGAGGACGGCGCTACGGACTTTTTGGCGCTCGATGGTACTGCGGTCGCGGGCGTTGGCGATCTGTTGGCTGAGGAGGGGATCGGTGAAGATAACGAGGACGGAGCCGATGACCATGATGACGGGGGCGAGGTAGAGGCCGGTGTGGAGGTACCAGTTGAGTAGATCGCCAAGTTCTTGGCCGGCGTGGAGGCGGCTGTCGGCGACGATGCCGGCACTGGCGAGAGCCATGCCGATGATCCAGAAACTGCTGGCGATGAGGGCTTGGAGGCGGCCGGTGATTTTGCCAGCGATGCCAGCCATGTAGAGGGCGGTGATGGTGACTTCGAGGACTAGGACGCCGATGATTTGGGCGATGGCGGCGAAGAGGGAGCCACCGGTGGCGGTGAGGGAGGCTTGGATGTTGTGGGCACCGGAGTAGAAGACGAAACTGCCTTTGATGAGGTGGAGGAGGGTGAGGCCCCAGTGGCCGAGGGTGGGGTAGCTATGCGGGGGCGATTCGTTGAAGAAGTCGTCGTGGAAGACGTCGTAATCGGGTTGGTTGTTCATTTTTTTGTACTCCTTTGGATTTGTGATTTATTATTTGTGATTTGGTGTTAGTTGGTTTTGGTTGGGGTGAACCAGTACCAGTGGCCAACTGTCATTTCGACTGAAGCCATTTTCGGCTTAATGAATGATGATATGGTTGTATGGTGGTAGAAGATGGCGGCATGGAGGAATCTGCTTGAGTGTTTCAAATAGGAAAACTGATGTTGGTAACGGACTATGGTTGTGTGTAGCCATTGTTTTGTCCTTTTCGACTACCACTCAGGCAGATGTCTCGACTTCGGGGCGGTCTTGTTTTTGGTGGGATGGAGTGGTTGTTGTGCGGCGACCGTCCCTGCGCTCGACATGACAGTTGCCGGCCGCATCGTCATTTCGACTGGAGGCATTCCCGTCTCCTGTAGAGCATGACATTGTGAATGGTTGGAGGGGGTGGTGGAATGGAGAAATCTGCTTGAGTGTTGCGATTAGTTTAGTTGATATGGGTACGGCAGGGAGGTGTGGGTATGCCATTGGTTTATGATTCATTGAGTACCACTCAGGCAGATGTCTCGACTTCGGGATGGTCTTGTTTCTGGTGGGATGCAGTAGCAATTGTGGGGCGACCGTCCCTGCGCTCGACATGACGGGGGTGGGGTGGAGGAGTGTTGGTGGTTGTGGGGCGACCGTCCCTGTGCTCGACATGACATGGGGCTGTGCTCGGCATGACATGGGGATGTGCTCGACATGACATGGGGTGGGTTAGCGGAGGATGATGTCACGGTATTCGAGGGGGATGGGGTCGTTGTCTATGGCGGGGGTGGGGGGGTATTCGCCGTAGGTGAGTTTGTGGTGGAGGAAGCCGGTGGGGGAGCGGATCCGTTTTTTGTGCTCTTGGATGTATTGCCACCATTCGTCGATGATGGCCGCGAGGTCGGGGCCGAAGTGGGGGAGGG
Source organism: Anaerolineae bacterium (assembly GCA_035459145.1). Lineage (GTDB taxonomy): Bacteria > Chloroflexota > Anaerolineae > Promineifilales > Promineifilaceae > DATHYN01. The sequence goes on from DATHYN010000236.1 coordinate 6,266, forward strand.
CGGTGAGGCAGAGTTGGTGGGCGTTGCGGTAGGTGTAGCCGATGTCGAGGAGTTTGTTGAGGGCGGTTTGGTCGATATCGGCGGCGGTGGTGGTGAGGTCAGCATCATCCCCATCATCTGATGATGTTTCTTTGGTATTCTCTGGTATTGGTGAGGTGAGATTGCCCTTTTCGATAGGGGCATTTTGCCCTAATGGAATGGGGCAATCTGCACCATTAGGGCAATTTGCCCCAATGCCGCCCCCTCTGCCCCCTTTTGGTTGGTGGGAGGTGTTGGTGATTGTTGAATCGGGGGCATCTCCCCCAGTGGGAGAGAGCAAGGTTTCTAATTGCGCATAGTCAATTGAGTACCAAAGAGTGCGGTCGAATTGGGTGCGGTTGTGGTTGGCGGTGATGAGGATGCCTTGCTGGCGAAGGCGGTTGAGGGTGCGTTTGATGGTATCGAGGGACCAAAAGGGGAAGTTGTTGTTGTGCCATTCATTGAGGCTGTTGTAAATCCAGCGTTGGCCGTCAACGAGTTTGCCGAGTTGGGGGTTTTGTAGCCAGTAATGGATTTGTTGGAGGATGATGGCTTCGTTGAGGCCGAGTTGGGCGGCGAGGGAGGGTAGAACCTGGAGGGGAGGTTCTTGGATGAGGAGGGACATGGGCTTGTCTCCTTTTTTAGGTAGGGGGCAATGGCGGATCGACAGCTATCGACCCACTTTGCCAACAACTAATAAATTGAAGCCATTTTAGGGAAACAAAAACGGCCGTTGGCAAAAACCTTAAACAGGTAGCAAACGGCCGTCGTAAAACATGCCCAAAAATGCAGGGTATGTTAAACTAGAAATTAAGCCGCAAGCCTGTTGCAAGCAGGTTTCTGCGGATACAGAGTGGCGATGGTGTTCGTTCCACCATCGTCACTACATATGTATATAGCTACTGATTAACTCCCTAACATTATACACGATCAAACGTGTATAATGCAAGCCTAGTTTTCTTCAATTTGGATATCTTCGCGATAAAAACCACTTTTCTGCCGAGTGCGAATATAATCTTCAACATCAGCTGGTGTTGTTAGCCACATCGGCCCATATTTTTTAGCTTTCAACCGCCCTCGGCGGGCAAGTTGCCCTAAATAGTTGCTATCAAAGCCATACCGTTCACCAGCTTCCACTAGTGTAATTAGTTCATTTGGATTGTTTGTATTTTGAGTATCAGTAGTCATGCCTTCATTATACTTGGAAATAATAAGGAAGGCATAAATATTTGGTGTTGTCATTTTGTAAATATAGTTTGTTAATGACTTTTACCACTAAAATTTTGCATGAACGACAACCTAAACCTTATAATTAAGTGCAAATATGCATATGGATTGAAAGAAGATGATTTAGTAGTGTGATTAGCCATTTTTGGACTAACAGATATGTATTTTAAGCCATCTTAATTTAATGGGTGGTTGTTTTATTGTGGTTGGCTAGCCTTGTATAGCAATAATATAGTATTTATGAGTAATTTAAGTAAAAAAGTTGATTTGACAGAAAGAATAGGTGTTAGTGCTGTTCAAGAAATATTTTTGCGCGACTTTGGATGGATGTTTCGTGAGCAACCAATTTTGGATATTGGTATTGATGCTCATGTAGAAATTGCTAATGATAGAATATCAACAAGCAAATTAATTGCAATGCAAATAAAGTCAGGTAGTTCTTATTTTGAGAAAAGAGAAAAGGACGAATATATTAATTATTATGGTGATTTAGAGCATTTGAATTATTGGAGAAAGTATTCATTACCTGTAATCGTTGTTCTTTATAATGTTGATCGAGATATCGCTTATTGGGAGGCTGTTGGAGTTAATGATAACACCATAAATACGCCAACATCTTGGAAGTTGAGGATACCGAAAAATCAAACCCTTGATATATCATTTGCTAATTTGCTGGAGAGTTTAGCAACAGAACCCAAATCAATTGTCTTACTGAAAGATTTATTAAAACATCCAAAAGGTAGTTTGTTTGAACCAGAAATAGTAAAAATTTTGGAAAGCATAAAATTACGTACATACAAAAACAATACTAATAGTAACAAAAAGAACAGTGCTACATTTAATGAATTATTGGCAATTAGTATTGCTCATTCATTTCATAAAATGGGGAGTTCATTGAAGTTGACAAAGCAAATTTATCAACGTGTGTTAAATAATGCTTTTTATATCACCCATAGCGTTGCAAGTGGTAAGCATGTTTTTTTAGTTGTGCATGAGGAAGGTATGTCTATATGGCAAGCAATAGATTTTTCTGATTACTTTTTTTATATGACGCGAAACAGCGAATATCCAGATATTGTTTTGCCATTGAATAAAATTACTAATAATCTATTTGAATTTGCTGGTTATGAGCGTATTCCTACAAAAGCTCATATTAATTGTTATGATCAATCTCACATCAAAGAGATTAAATTTATTTGGGATGATCAATTAAAAAATGCAGAATAATTAGTGTGGACGGTTACATTTTTTGCTGTAAATTCTAAAGTCTGTCCTTTAACCCGTAGCTCATAAACCACGGAATAATAATATTGGTGCTGACGCCTGTTGCCCAAGCCATAGTTCGGCATTGAGTACCACTGTTCCTTGCTTTTGACTCGCCAAAAGTAACAAAAGCGAAGTTCTTCATCCCCCCAATAGATGGTTGGGATGGTGGGGGAGCTTCGGAGGAAAGCGTGATGCCACGACGGTACGATGGGCGGGAGCGGGGGAGGATGAGAGGGAGAGGCGGGAGGCCGAGGGGATATGATGAGAGAGGGGAGGTAAGGGGGGCGAGGCCCGTTCGACAAGCTCAGGGCAAGCTATCGCGCGAGAGAAGGTATGAAGTTTTTAGGGAGGTGAGGCGCGCGATGCCTCGCCGTTACGTTGGGGCTGGCGCGGGGGCGGGGAGATGGGATGAGGAGGGGCGGTGGGCCGAGGTGGTGTGGTGCGGGAGGTGAGGTTAGGGGAGCGAGGC
>DATHYN010000237.1:0-28890 GCA_035459145.1 Anaerolineae bacterium
TTAGATCCCTCCACTCCGTTTGCCCTTTTTGTGACTTGGAATGTATTGGTTAGTCAAAAAGCGGGCAAACTCCGGTCGGGAAGGGTTTTTCGAGGTGGGGATTTGATAGTTAGAATGAGTATGCGATTGCCCTGGGGGGAGATTTTTCTGTTTGAATTGGTTTTTGTCGGATATAATGGCCGAGGTGGTTGTTTGGGGGCAGTCTAGGATGAGAGTTTGATTTGCGGAGAACGAAGCCGAAATAAAGGTGATTTTAGGCGTGGATCCCCGCTTTCGCGAGGATGACAGCCCTGATCGGGCTGTAAATGGTTGTTGACATAAGAAAAACGGACAGTATCTGCGTAGGTATGACAGCCTCAATTGAACTACAAAATTTTTCATTGGAGGAGGTGGATGATGGATTTTGAGAGTGAATTAGCTGGTGGGATGAAGCCGGAACGGGGTGGACGACCAGGGTGTGTGACATTGTATACGTTGTGGTTGTGGTTGATTAGTGTTGTTATTCTTGGTTTTGGTGGGTTGATGGGGTTGCTTATATTTGCAGAAGTGGCCGAGGTTCCCGAGCCTGATATGTCAACGATTATGCCGGTAAGTATTGTGATTTTGGGTTCTTGTGGAGGCATTGCATTGGTGCCGTTTGTGACAGGTATTGGCATTTGGCGTATGTCGATGTGGGGTTGGTTAGGGGTGATGTTTTTGCATACGCTTGGTATATTATTTTTTGTTTTTCGTTTGCTGGGTAATATTATGGGGATGATGGAGGGAGATCGGATAGAGGGGGTAATGACGGTTGTTTTAACGTTATGCTTTTTGGGCATTGGGGTGGGGATTATGGGTTGGTTTTGGAGTGAGAGACGTTTATTTGTAGTTAGGGGTATGAAATGGAATACAGATAGTGAGGATACAAATGTAGCTGGGGATCGGGTGATAACTATGTTGTTCATAGTTGGATTGGCATTGGTGTTTTCTTTTATGTTTATGATTGTTTTGTTGACTTTATTGAGGCTGTAAATGGGGACGGTGTTTTCGTCAATTGTGGAGACATTGGAATAGAGTTCGTTGTGGATGTCTTGTAGGAAATAGATGACAGTTTTTATTAGAGGAGGTTTATAATGGGTTTTGAGAATGAATTTGCTGGTGAACTGAAGCAGGGACGGAGTAGACGACCAGGGTGTGTAACGGTGTATGCGTTGTGGTTGTGGTTGATAGGTGTTGTTATTTTGGGGCTGGGTGGTTTGACGAGTGTGTCGATATTTACGGCTTTGGCCGAGGTATCAGAAGCTGAGGTGCCAGAGGTTGTGATTGCGGCTAGTTTGGTTATCTGTTTTTGTGGGTTTATTGCTTTTATACCATTGGTGACAGGTTTGGGTATTTGGCGCATGTCGATGTGGGGATGGATGGGTATAATGTTATCCCATGTGCTTTTTTTGCTGTTTTCGAGTTGTAGTTTATTTGGCAATATCATGATAATGATGGAAGAACGTCCAGGAAGTAATGGCCTAACAACAATCGGTATGTTATTGTTATTTATTGTAGTGGGGATGGGGATTACAATATGGTTTTGGCGTAAAAGGGCATTGTTTGCGGTTGGGGTAGCGAAATGGGAGGTGGATAGTGAGGATACAAATGCAGCTGGGGATCGGATTATGACTATTTTGTTGATAGTTGGTGGTGGGGCGGCGGTATTGGTGTTCCTTTCTATCTTTGTGATTGCGATGTTAACGTTGTTGGGGCCACAAATTGGGACGGTTTTTTCGTCGATTGTGGAGACGTTGGAATAGAGTTAGTTGTGGATGTTTTGTAGAAAAGAGGTGACAGTTTGGTAGAAGAGGTCGGGTTGAGCGTGGTGGATGGCGTGGGGAGCGTTGGGAATGAAGTGGAGTTGGCTGCGGGGGATGGCTTGGGCGAGGGCGTGGAGATCGGCGGGGGTGTTGCCGTGTTCTAGGGAGCCGTTGAGGAGGAGGGTGGGGCATTGGATTTGGGGGGCTTCGTGGAGGCAGATGTTGCCGCCAGCGGCGTGGATGGCGCGAGCGGCGGCGACCCAACCGTCGATGAGGGCGGGGAATTGGTGGGGGCCGTGGTCGGTGATGATTTGTTGGCGCCAGGAGAGCCATTCGGGGTGGTTGAGGGGCCAATTATCGGCGGGGAGCCATTCGGCGACGCTGTCGACCATGGGGGTGGAGATGACGCCGGAGACGCCCCAGGCGATGACGGCGGTGACGAGGTGGGGATGGCGGGCGGCGAGGAGAAGGGCGCTTTCGGCACCGTCGCTGAAGCCGAGGATGATGGCGGGGGGAAGGTTGAGGGCGGTGATGAGGGCGGCGATGTCGTCGGCGTCGCGGTGGTAGAAGTTGGGGGGGAAGGTGCGGGTTGGAGGTTGGCTATGGCCGTAGCCACGGAGGTCGGGGGCGATGACGTGGTAGGTGGTGGCGAGGCGGGGGAGTAGGTGGGGGAAGTGGCGTTGGGCGGTGCCGGTGAAGCCGTGGAGGAGGATGAGGGGATGGCCGAGGCCGCGTTGATGGTAGGCGAGGGTTAGATTGGGGGTGATTTGTTGTTTTTGGTAGAGCCAGGTGGTCATAGGGTTTCCTTTGTTGTGGAGGGACGGGGGGGATCTTTCCGGAAGCTGTTAGGGAGGGGGGTGATGACGAGCTTCCGAAAAGGGGGAGGGTGGGGGGTAGTTAAAAGTGCTAATAAGATGATTGATGATACAATAATAGCTTAAGATAAAAAATTATTAAAAAAAGGATTGATGATAATGGATAAAGTACGAGTTGATGTGTGGTCAGATTTTGTCTGACCTTGGTGTCGTTTAGTGGCGTCCAGTGTGGAGGCCCTTCAAGAGCATGATAATGTTGAGGTGGTGTGGCGAGCGTATGAGTTGCGGCCACCGGGGTCGCCGCCGATGCCGGCGGCGTATCGAGCCAAGATTGAGGCGGCTCGGCCACGTTTAGAAGCGATTGCGCGGGAGCAGTATGGTTTAGAGTTAAAACCGGGGCCGTTTGGAACGGATAGTCGGCTGGCGTTAATTGGGGCGAAGTATGCGGAGGCGGAAGGGGTGGGGCCAGCGTATCATCGGCGTTTGTTGCGGGCGTATTGGGAAGAGGGGAAAGCGATTGGGGAGATGGATGTGTTGGCCGAGGAAGCGGTGGCGGTTGGTTTAGATAGGGATGCGTTTGTGGCGGCGTTGGCCGAGGAGCGTTGGTTGACGGAGATGTTGGCTGATGTTGAGCAAGCGTTTGCTTATGGGTTGAGTGGTGTGCCGGCGGTTGTGTTTGCTAATAAATATTTGGTGTCGGGGGCACAGCCGTATGCGGTTTTAAAACGAGTGGTTGAGGATGTGCGACAGGAGCGTGTGGATGGGTAGATGTGGTTTAAGTTGCCTACTTAGAAATGACAACTCTGAAATTGGCTGTTGTGGTTGTGTATAGAGGAAGGTTTGGTGGTTTTGAACGCGGATTTTGGAGATTTTGGGGATTTTTTTGTTGTTGATTTAGAGGAATGCCGATAGTCTTGATCGTTTTGTTTATAATCTATTAACTGGGGAAGTCTTTTCTTAAGGAGAAAAACATGCTAGAAGGAAATGGTTTTTTGGGTACGGCTGGTTCGTTGGGGTCTGATATTAGTTTGGTGGTGCAGATTTTGTTGTATGTGGGGTTGTGTGTGGGGGTTTGGGCACAGCGGCAGAAGAAATACAAGTGGCATGATTATATTCAAACGACGGTGGTGGTGGTCAATTTCTTTTTCATCATTTTTATTATGGTGGCGTCATTTCGGGAGGAGGCGATAGCGACGACTTTGCCGCAGCGGCCGAGTGACCCGCATTATTATTTGAGTGCGATTCATGGGTTATTAGGGAGTGTGGCGCAGGGGTTAGCGATTTATTGTTTGTTAGCTGGTTGGTCGATTTTGCCCCGGAATATTGGTCGTTTGCGTTATTGGATGTGGGCGACATTTGTAATGTGGACGATTACGTTCTTGTTTGGGGTGGGGACTTATTATCGGTGGTATGTGGTTGAAGCACGGGTGCCTGATGTGGTGGTGGTGGTAGATGGTGAGGATGGAGTAGATTCATTGGGTGATGTAGCGGCGATCGATCCATCGGTACCGCGTCGCCATTTATTGCAACAGTTTGCGTTTGCGCCAACGACATTGACGGTGGTTGAGGGGACGACGGTGGTGTGGCAGAATCAGGATGGGGCGCCGCATAATGTAACGTTTGATGATGAGTCGGTGGCGAGTGACAATTTCTTCCAGGGGGAGACGTTTGAGTTTACGTTTGATGAGGTGGGTGAGTTTGGTGTTTATTGTACGTTGCACGGGAGTCCGGGGAATGGGATGGCGGCGACGATTACGGTGTTGGAGGCGAGTGAGGAGGGGGTGGCCGAGGTGGCACAAGAGGTGGCTGAAGAGGTGGTGCCGTTGGCGCCGCCGGCGCCAACGCCGGTGCCAGCCGTTCCCCCTGCCCCTGTATCGTTAATTGAACCGCCGACTGAGGCTGATCGGGTAGCTGGTATCTTGTCGTTCCGTGATTATGTGGCGCCTAGTGATTCCATTGTGTTAGCTTTAGATGGGGTTGAACCGGCAGGTGAAGGGGAAGCGTTGCATGCATGGTTAACGAGCAGTGAGACGAATCAGGTAATGAGTCTTGGCGTGGTGGAAGTGAATGATGAAGGACAAGTTTTCCATACATATACGGATGCTGATCAACAAAATTTGATGGCTCGTTTTGATGGTTTTCAATTGACGTTAATTGATGTATCGACACCGAATCCGCTGGCGGGTACTGTTGTGGCCAGTGGCCAACAGGTGGCTGACACTTATGAGCATATCCGTGCGATTACGGTACAGTCAGAGACGCCGAATGGGTTAGGCTATGGTGTTGCCGCGCGTTTAGAAGCAGAAGAGTTGATTCGTCATGTCGGTTTTGTGGCGGTGGCGCGTGAATTAGGCAGTATTGCTGATGCGAAACGGCATACGGAGCATATTTTGAACATCTTAGATGGTCAAGATGGGGCTCAAGATTATGATGAACGGCATGGGGCACAGGTGCCGGGTGATGGTTTTGGGTTGGTCGCTTATGTGGAGCAGATGAGTGCGGCGGCGGTGGCGGCGAGTGAGTCGCCGGCGGCGACCAAAGCGGTGCAGGCACATGCGGGTCATGTGGTTAAGATTAGTGACTCAGCGATGGTGTATATCGAGCAGATACGGGCGGCGTCATTGGCTATTATCGACACGGCTCGAGTGGGTGATATCGATCCATTTTTGGCTGATTTAGAATTGGCGAGTGGTCGTGCTTTAACGGGAGATGATATTAATGGGAATGGCAAGGTTGATTTAGATGAGGCGGGTATTTTCATTGCGTATCAGCATGCTCAATATATGGGGGCGATCGGTATCTTTGATGGGGATGGCAATAAGATTGCTGAACCAGAGATTGATTTAGAGTTTGGGGAGCAGGTGGCTACGGGTGCGGTGACGATTGAGTTGACAGATTTTGCTTATGAACCGGCGGGAGCGACAATTCCGGCTGGGACGGTGGTGACATTTGTGAATAGTGGTCGGGCATTGCATTCAATTCAGAGTGATGATGGGACGATTGATAGTGGTTTGTTGGCTACGGGAGAGACGTTTGAGTTTACGTTTGATGAGACCGGATTTGTCCCGTTTTTCTGTGAGTTGCATGGGGCGGTTGGTGGTGTTGGTATGGCCAGTAGCCTGACGGTGGTGGCTGAGGATGAGGCGTTGGCGGTGCCGACGGCCGAGCCAGAGCCGACAGCAGTCGCCCAGCCATTAGAATTTACGGTAGATATGCTTGATTTTACTTACAGTGATGTTGAGTTAGAAATTCCGGCAGGCAGTCGGGTCACTTTCTTTAATGCGGGTGAGTTTAATCATTCGGCAACGGCGGATGATAGTAGTTGGGATACTGGTTTATTTGGCAATGGTGGGCAGGCGACGATCACGTTTGGTGAGCCAGGCGAATACAACTATTTTTGTGCGTTGCATGGTGGGCCAGGTGGTGAAGGGATGTCGGGTAGGTTAACGGTGGTGGAAGGAGATGGTGCTGCGGTTGTGGCGGAGCCAACGGCCGTTATCGCCCCCACCGTAACGCCCCCACCACCAGCAGAAACGGGCACCGTTGTGGTTGATATGGCTGACTTTTTCTTTGGTGAGTCAGCGGTGACTGTGTCGCCAGGGACAGCGGTGACATTCATTAATGTGGGTGAGTTCCGTCATTCGGCGACGGCGAGTGATGGTAGTTGGGACACCGGTTTACAACCATCGGGGGGAGAGGTGACGATCCGTTTTGATGAGAGTGGGGAGTTTGGGTATTACTGTTTGTTGCATGGGACGGCCGAGGGGGATGGGATGGCGGGCGTAATTACGGTTGAGTAGTTAATGGGGGGGGAGCGGCGGTTGGGGGGAGGTAGCGATTTTGTTGGATCCAAGCTTCGAGTTCGGTTTGGGTAGCATCGATGCGCCAAGTGCGGACTGTTCTGTCGAGGGAGATGGAGATAACTTGCTGGCTATCAGGGGTAATGGCGATGCCAAAGATGCTATGTTCATGCCCTGTCCAACGGCGTATAGGGGTGCCGGTAGTTAAATCCCAGAGGATAATGGTTTTATCATAACTACCAGAAACGGCTAATTGACCGGTGGTATTAAAGGTGATGCTGTGAGGGACATCTTGGTGGGCGGCTAAGACGAAGCGGCATTGACCAGTGGCCATGTCCCAGAGGCGCAATTGTTTGTCGTAGCCACTTGATAAGAGAAACTTTTCATCGGGGCTGAGGAGGAGTTTGCTAATGGCTTCATCATGGCCAGGGAAGGTTTGGGTGATACGTCCTGTGTGGATATCGATTATCTTGATTTCGTAGTGGGGGGTGTTGCTGAGGCCACGGCCGAGGCCGACGATTAAAAAGCGGGCGGAACCGGTTATGGCCGTGGCCATGGCTAACTGGGGGTAGACATCTAAAATAGTATGGTGATTATCATCGACAAGGGACCAATAACGAACTGTGCCATCATTACTGGTCGAGATGACAAATTGACCATCAGGGCTAAACGTAACGTTTTGGACACGATCTGTGTGTCCATCAAATTTGTGCAGTTGTTCACCTGTAGTTATGTCCCAGACACGAACAGAGGTGTCAATGGGTTGGCCAAAGTTATCGCCAGAACCACTAACCAGAAATTGCCCCGTTGAATCAAAAGAGCAGTTGGCAAAAATCATATCATCATGGGCTTGCCATTGTCTTATAATTTGGTGAGTTTTGATATTCCTAATATGGATTTCACCCGTGATGGTGGCGACAGCGGCGTGTTCGCCGTCAGGGCTGAGGATGAAGCTGAAAGCGGTTGGTGTTTGGTATGGGGCGTTGGCTAATTGGGCGCCATTGGTTAGGGCCCAATAGCGGATTTCGCCACTCATATCGGTGGAAACGGCCGTTTGGCCTTGGTCTAAAAAGGCAACAGCGCTGACACGGCTTTGGTGTCCTTGTATTTGCAATTTGATTTGCCCTGATTGGGGATTGAGAATGATGAAGTAGCTATCGATGCGGCCGAGGCATAGTTGGGTACCATCGGGATGAACAGCGACGGAAAGGGGCATGTTCGTTAATTGGTATTGTACTTTGTGTGTTTGATTGGCAATATCCCAAATGGCCAAAACGGAGTCGCGCCCAATCGAGACGGCTTGTTGTCCGTCAGGAAAGAAAGCGATTTGTTCGATATGGCCAAAGTGGCCAATGGGTGTAAGGGTGAAGGGGAGTGTGTTGGCGATGCCGACAAAGCGGTGTTGCAGAGTGCGTTCTGATAAATTCCAGAGCAAGAGGTCGTGATCTTTGCCGCCGGTTAAAGCGTAATGGCCATCAGGGCTGATAGCCAGGGCATAAACGGTATCGGTGTGGCCATGGAAGAGGTGGATGGGTTGGGGGTTGGGTAAGTGCCACAGGCGGACGGTGTGATCGTGGCCGACGGTGAGGAAGAGTGGGGCTTGGTCGGGGTTGGGGATGTAGCTGAGATCGTGGATGGTGCCATGGTCGGTGGTGATGGTTTGGATAATTTCTTGGGTGTGTGTGTGCCAGTAGATGAGGTTGCCGTGGTCATCGCCGGAGAGGATATGTTGGCCATCGGCGGTGAAATCGAGGCAGGTGACGATATGGTTGTGGGTGGTGAAGCGGCCGAGGAGTTTTTTGGTGGGGCGGTGGTGGAGGGCGATGGTGTGGTCGGCCGAGGCGGTGGCGAGGATTGTTTGGTCGGGACTTATGGCTAGCTGAAGGATGCCACTTTGGTGATGTTGGTGCATATGGGTAGTGGCGGGGGCATAGGCGGCTTGGGAGAGGATAAGGGGAGCGATATCCGCGATGGTATTGGTTTGATTGGCTTCTAAAGCTAAGGCTAAGGCATGATTGGGTTGGTCATTGTTAAGCGCTAATTGGGCTTCAACGGCTAGCCTGTAGGATTTTTCACGTTGTTGTTGGGCGATCTGTTTTTCTTTTTCTTGCTGGCGTAGGTCGAGACTTTGCTGAACAAAGGTAAGAAGATGTTGGGGGATGTCATTCGAGTGGGTTTCGAGCCATGATTCAGCTTGATTAAGGGCGGGGCCACGGAGGAGGCCACTGTTATCTTCATGATGGGTGTGCCAATGTTGCCAGATGATTTGAAGGTGGTGGATCCATTGGTGAAAGGCGCGGTTGGTGGCGAGCCATTGGTAGAGGCGGTCCCAGTGGCGGATAAGGGCTTCGTGGACGAGATCGACAAGATTGTTGCCAGCGGCATCACGGCTGGTGATTAAGAGGCGGGCGTTGGTGAGGTGTTGTACGGTTTCCCATTGGTGAGGGGTTAATTCTGAGTGGTAAAGCGGATGGCGCAAATCGAGGGTGCGGTTATCGGGGTGGATAAGGCGGAGGAAGAGGTTGCGGGTGGTTTGTTGTTGTTGGGGGGATAGTTGTTGGTAGATGTTATCGGCGTAATGGGCGAGGGCGCCTTCGAGGCGGCCGAGGCGTTCATAGGTGATATGGTCTAGTTTGGTACTGGTCGCTTGTTCCCACAGTTGCAAAAGTGCAAATTGGACTAAGGGGAGACGGCCTGGTTGGGTACCGATATCGCGGATAATTCGTTCAACAAGCCCATCTTCATAGGGGACGTTTAGGATTTGAGCGGGTGCGATGATTGCTTGGCGTATTTCTTCCTTGGTCATATGGCTGAGCATGATCGCGTTTTTTTGGAGCGAGTCGGCTAAATTGCGGTGATTCAGGGCTTGATTAATGAGATCGGCGCGTAGGGTGATAATGATGTGCAGATTGGTGAGCGCATTGAGGGCGGTGAAAAGCAAACTTAGAAAATGTTGTTGTTGCTCGTGAGATTGTGTTAGGGTAAAAAGTTCTTCAAATTGATCGATGATTAGTAACAGGTGTTGGTTTTTGGGTTTGTTTTCCAAGAAATCGACGAGGTGATGGGCTAAAGCACCTTGGCTGTGGTGCAAGTCAGCGACAACATCTGTTAATTGGTCAGGGTTGGTGGTAACTAGATGGGCAAGACTTGTTATTGGGTCTCGATTAGGACGGCAGGTATATATGAGCCAATTATCAGAACGGAGTTTAGGAACCAAGCCAGCTTGGACAACTGATGATTTACCACTGCCCGAAGCGCCGATAACGGCGAGGAAGGGATCGGTTTGAATAGATTGATAGAGTTGGTTGGTATATCGTTCGCGACCGAAAAAGTAAGGGGCATCTTCTTCTTGAAAGGGGCGCAGTCCGCAGTAAGGGGTGGGGAGTAAGGGGATGGGGATGGTGAGGTTGTGATTGGTTGGCTTGTTTGTAGGTGGGGTAAGGTCGGGGGTGATGGTTGCTTGGCGGCTGGTGATCTTTTGGTATTGTTGATACAGTTTGAGGGCGGTTTGTCGTTGCCCATTAACGGTAAGGGCATTGATTAACTTTTGCCAGACATTGACTTGGAGTGGCTCGATACTGATTTGGCGGTAGGCATAGTCGATAGCTTGTTGATAATTACCCTGCTGAAAATGTATATTCATCAAGGTATGGATGGTGTAGATAAATTGGGATTGTAACTGGTTTTGCCAGGCCGTTTGCCATTTATCAAATTGAGGGGTATCGGTCAAAATGATATTGGTTAGAATTTGGGGTTGGTAGAGGTTGGCCGCGGTGGTGAGGTGTTGATGGCAGGCGAGGCAATGAGTTAGTTGGGGGTGGTGATGGGTTTTGCTGGTTTGAATGAGTTGTTGAAACTGATTGATATCACAGGTGATGAGATGGGCTTGAAATTGAATTTCCTGCCGAGTGGTGCTGAAGAGTTGATCGGTTAAGTTGGGTTGATGTTGCTCGATTGTTTGGCGCAAATTGTGTAAAGCGATACGCAAATTGCGCCGTGGTTTATCGGCGGTGGACCAGAGTAGGTTGGCCAAATGGTTCCGGGTATGAGTTTGGGGATTGAGGGCTAGGTAAGCGAGAAGAGCCCGTTCTTTGTTAGAGCGGAAGGAGAGAGGGCTGTTTTCAATATGGGCATTGAATGAGCCAAAAAGCGATAGTGTTAGAGAGGACATGCTAGTTAGTTATGATCATGTTGTGAGGATGATTTATAATTAATTTTGCGATGAGGGCGTTATGTGCTGAGAATAGGGCTTGTGGGGGATTGGCGAGGAAGGTTTTTTACTCGAATTGGCGGTAAAAGCAGGTGGTTTGGCCGGTATGGCAGGCGGGGCCAGCGGGATCGACGAGGAGGAGGAGGGTGTCGGCGTCGCAGTCAACGAGGATTTGGTGAACGTGTTGGACGTTACCGGAAGTGGCCCCTTTGTGCCATAATTCTTGACGACTGCGGCTCCAGAAGTGGGCTTGGCCTGTTTCTTGGGTGAGGCGGAGGGCGTCGGCATTCATCCAAGCCATCATGAGGATTTGGTGGGTGTTGTGGTCTTGGACAATGGCAGGGATGAGGCCGGATTCGTTGTATTTGAGGGTGGGGGGCGGGGTCATAAATAAGCTCCTATAAGTGCAAGTAAGTTTTGTCCTTTGTTTAGGAGGGGAGGAGGAAACGGCTAAAACTTCGCTCAGGAATAGTTAATCAATTAGCTGTTGTAATTATAGAAGCCGCGCCCGGTTTTGCGGCCGAGGCGATTGCTTTCGACCATGCGTTGTTGGATAGGGTGAGGGCGGTATTTGGGGTCTTGGAAGTAGGCGTTGTAGACAGATTGGGTAACGGCGAAGTTAACATCACAGCCGATGAGGTCGACGAGTTCAAAGGGGCCCATACGGAAGCCGACGGATTTGAGAAGTTTATCGATGTCGGCGACGTCGGCGACTTGTTCGCCGAGGAGGCGGAAAGCTTCGCCATAGAAGGGGCGAGCGACACGGTTGACGATGAAGGCGGGGGTATCTTTGCAGAGGACGGGTTGTTTGTCTAGTTTTTTGATGTAGTCGAGGCAGATGTTGGTGGTTTCATCGGAGGTATCTGAGCCGCGAATGATTTCGACGAGTTTCATGATGTGGGCGGGGTTGAAGAAGTGGAGGCCGAGGAAGCGGTCAGGGCGTTGGGTGGCGCTGGCGATGGCATCGATACTGAGGCTAGAGGTGTTGGAGGCGAAGATGGTATGGGGGGGCGCATTTTCTTCTAATGATTGGAAAAGTTCCCGTTTTAGGGCTAATTTTTCGGGGATAGCTTCAATGATGAGGTCGGCTTGGGTGGTATCGCGGAGGGTCATGGTCAATTTGAAAGCTTTTTTGGCTTTGGCGGCGACATCGGGGTCTGTTTTGCCACGGTTGACGCCTTTGTCGATGGAGGCGGCGATACTGTCTTTGGCCGAGCGTAAATAATCATCGGCGACATCGTAGAGGATAACTTGATAACCAGCGAGGGCGGAGGCTTGAGCGATGCCACGGCCCATGGTGCCGGCACCGATAACGGCGATTGTGTTCATGTAAAAATCCTTTGCTATGATTATTGACCAGTAAATTCAGGCGGCCGTTTTTCGAGGAAGGCCATAACCCCTTCTTTATTATCATGGGTACGACCAGCAATTTCTTGGGTGTAGGCTTCGTACTCAAGGGCTTCTTCGAGAGAGAGGGTGAAAGCGCGGTGCATAGCGCGTTTGGTGAGGCCGAAGGCTTTGGTGGGGCCGGCGGCTAGGCGGCCAGCCCAAGCGGCCACGATTTCATCGAATTGTTCCGGTGGGGCAACTTCGTTGACTAAGCCCCAATCGAGAGCGGTTTCGGCCATCACTTTTTCAGCGGTGATAGCCATTTGGTAGGCACGGGTGTAGCCGATGAGACGGGGAAGCATCCAGGTTGAGCCGCTATCGGGGATAAGGCCAACGCGGCTGAAGGCTTGGATGAAGCTGGCTTTGGTGGAAGCGATGCGCAGGTCGGCGGCGAGGGCGACGCCACAGCCGGCGCCGGCGGCGACACCATTAACCGCGGCGATGATAGGTTTTTCGAGCGAGATCATCTGTTTAATTAGCCGGTTGTAGCCGTGGCGCAGGTGGTCACCAATTGAGAATTGGTCAGCGCGGCCCTGCACATCGGCCAAATCTTGGCCAGATGAGAAGCCACGGCCGTTACCGGTGATGACGACGCAACGAATAGCGGCATCACGCCCTGCATTTTTAAATGCTTTGGTGGTTTCATTAATCATTTGGTCATTGAAGGCGTTGAGGGTTTGGGGGCGATTGAGAGTGATGGTGGCGACCCCGTTGTCAACTGTAAACAGAATAGTTGATTCGCTCATAGTGGGTGGATGTCCTTTTTATTTATGTTGTGAACAAAAAACGAGGGCATTAGACAATGCCCTCGGCTTGGTTATTAACAGAAGTTGTTGGGGCGAAACTGTTTAGAAGCTAAAGTTTGACCCATCATCATAATCATCGTAATCATCGTAATCGTCGTAATCATCTTCTTCAGCGAGGAGATCGGCTTCAGTGAGTGGCCAGCGGACCCAAAGCATGAGGACAGTGCCTTCATCAAGTTCCTTGAGGCGCATAGCGACGACATCAACGGTTTGGCGCATACGCATTTGGTCAGGGAAGTCTAATTGAACAGGACGACCTTCTGACCAAGCGCGTTGACAACGATCACGGATGCTATCACCGTTAGCGGTGCGCATTTCACAGATAGAAACAGCGCCATCTTCGCATGTTTCCAAGATTGATTGGAACATAACTTGATTGTTGGGGCGAAAATCAGGGGTAGGCCCTTCAATAATGGTGATTTTTTCTGGTTGAAGCATATTTTTACCTTAATTATTATTCAAATTTGTCCTTATCAAAGTGAACGGATATAGTGATGTTTATAGAAACAATAAGGACAAGCTATATAATTGTAGTTATTATAGCTTAAATTAGCAATTTAGTACATCATAATTAGATAAGAGGAGATAAGTGAAATGTCAGCGGCGAATTTTGAAGAGATTGTGCAACGATTGGATGATAGTCAGGCGGCTCCGGAGGTAATTGAAAAGGTATTACGGGAAAAGGGAGCAGATGAGGCGTTGATTAAAAAGTTAGTGGGGGGGGTAAAGCGGAAGCGTTATTTGAAGAAAGCAAGACCGACATTGGCGATTGGATTTGGGTTTATGGTGTTGGGATTTTTGTGGGCTGATGGTGTTGGGGCGTTTTTAGGGTTGTTGTTAGGCGGATCGTTAGCTGGGGCGGTGCGGCGGTTTATTGAACGGCAGAAGCGTGGGGCTTATTAGTCGATAAATTCAGCCAACACCCAGCCGGTTTGGCCCTCGAAAAGGATAGATTGCCAGAGAGCGCCACTGCCGTCCTCGGCCGTTTCATCGAGAAGAATAACCACTTCGTCAGCGGAGAGGAAGCCGAGAAGATCGTTATCGGCACCTGGTTCAGAGCGTACATTAAGACCGTAGGGGTAGATAATGGCGGCGGTGCGGGGTGTAGGTGTAGCCGTTTGGGTGGGGGTGGGTGTTTGGGTGGGGGTGCTGGTGGGGGTATTGGTGGCAAGAATGGTGGGGGTGGGTGTTGAGGTGGGGATGCTGGTGGGGGTGTGAGTGGGGGTGTTGGTAGGGGTAGGCGTATTGGTACTGGTGGGGGTGGGGCCAGGGGTGGGGGTGTTGGTACTCGTGGGAGTGGGGGTTTGGGTGGGGGGGACGAAGGGGTCAAGTTCAGTGATAGGGATGATACGAACATTTAGTTCAATTTGGCGTTGGAGTTCGGTAGCGATATATTGTTGGAGAGCGACAACATTGGCGTGGGGGACCTCGCCATTCGATTCGACACTGATATCGAGGGTGATGGGGATATTGGTGTTGGTGACATTGTCATTCATGTCTAAGGTTGTGAGGCGACCATCGAGGACGGTGGCAACACCTTGAAAGGTGATATCACGGATTTCGCGGCGGAGGAAATCTTCACGGGCGACAGGGTAGGAGAGGACGAAGAGGATGATGCTGACAATGACGAGAAGGACAAGGGCTAGACGTACACTTTGTTGTTGGACGGCGCGGCGGGCTTCTTTAACGCCAGCGCGGGTGGTGGAGGGGCGAAAGCCGAGGACGAGGAAGACGATGACGGAGGCGATGCTGATGGCGACAAGGTTGGTGCTAAAGAGGAGGAGAGCACGGAGGGAGAGTTGGAAATTACCGGTGATGAAGGTGATGCCAACGGTGGTGAGGGGGGGGACGAGGGCGGCGGAGATAGCGACACCGGGCAGGGCGGCGGCGGCATCGGAGTTGCAGATGGCGTAAGCGCCGGCCATGCCGGCGAAGAGGGCGACGCCTAAATCGAGGAGGGAGGGTTGGGTACGGGCGAGGATTTCGCTAGTGAGAGGATAGTTGAAGCGCATAAGGCCGGCGACACAGCCGAGGACGATGGCGAGGAGGACGCCGCGCATGACGGCTTGGAGGGCGACGCGGAGGAAGCGGCTATCGCCCATGACAACGGCGAGGCCGGTGCCGACGATGGGGGACATGAGGGGGGCGACGAGCATGGCACCGATGACGACAGCGGCGCTATCGAGGAGGAGGCCGAGGGCGGCGATGAGGGCGGAGAGGCCGATGAGGATGAAAAAGTCGATGTCGGGGCGTGCGCCGCGGCGCACGCGGCGGTAGATTTGGGTACGTTCGTGGAGGGGGAGGCGGGGGATAATTTCTTGGAGGCGCCAGGCAAGGGTTGTGAGGACGTTGTCGACGCGGCTGGTGTTGTGATAGATGACGGCGACTGGGGGTTGGCTACGGTTGCTGATGGTAGCGGGAATGTTGCCTTTACGGGCCATTTCTTGGGCGGTTAGGCGACTGCCACCAATGATGATGAGGTCATAATTTTTGTTGGCTTCATCGACGATGCCGGTAATGACATGATCGGCGGCGACGACTTTGCGTTTGACACGGTCTTGGGCGTCAATAAATTCGAGAAGCTGGCGGAGGCGACTATCCCCTTCGGTCTGGTGTTGGTCATCGGGGAGTGGGCGGGTGATGTAGGCGGCGGTGAGTTTGGTGTTGTGGTGCATGGGGAGGAGGAGACGGAGGGCGTGGGTGGTGTTGGGGCCGCCGGAGGTGGGGATAAGGATGTTGTTGAAGGTGCCATCATCGCTGAGTTCGGTATCATCACGTTCATGAATAATGGCGACGTCGCAGTTCATCTGTTCAGGGCGGTAGGGGCTGGTATCATGGGCGGCGATGAGGGTGAGGTTGATGTTGGTGCGACGGATGAGGTCAGCTAATGTGCCGTGAAAGTTGTGGGTTTCGATGATGAGGGGGTGGATGGTGACACTCCCTTTGCATATTTCTTGGGCGGTAGCGAGGGCTGATTTGGCTTGTTTGATATGTTCGGGGTCTTGGCGGTAGAGGAGGATGGTGAGGACGAGTTCGCCGTTGTGGGCGAGGGCGAGGGCGTGGCCGAGTTGGATAGTAGCGCGGGCGCTGACATTAAAGGGGATCAGGGTGAGAACACGCCATGCTTTTGATTCAGGGAGGATACCTTCAATAATGTGCATGGGGATAAGTATAGCTGAGGATAAAAAAGAGGGCAATGATTAGATTTAAAGGCCGGGTATAATGCTGATATGGAACACACCGACCTCATTGGCATCGAAAACGTTAATACATTCATCGGGGCGGATGGTTAAGTAATCGTTTTGACTGGTATCAGTGATGGCATTAAGCAAGGTGTAACTGCTGCCATAGCATTGGGCTGAAGTACAAACGGCATCGATATCATTGGTTCCTAGTTGGGGAATGATATAAGGGGTGTCTTGGGCATAGATGATCCAGACACAGGCTTCAGCATTATTGGTCCAATTAATATCTAAGTCCTGTCCATTGGGATTGATGGTGGCTGTGATAATAAGATCGGGGATATTGAACTCATAGGCGCCTAAATCAAGATTTTGGGAAGGGTTGCTGTCAAGGCCTTCGATGCGGTCATTACCGTCTAAGTCTTGGGTGATGTAGGGCGGGAGGTAAGCGGCTTGTCCGGCCTCGATAGCATCAGAGGCGAAGCGGTCAAGGTGGAAATCGCCGTTTGTGGTGGGGGCAAGGGTAGCGGTGATGGGGGTGATGAAGGCGGGATCGCCTATGATTTCATTGTTACAAATGGTATCTGTACTGCAGGTCGTTTGATTGAGGTTGTAATCGAGGAGGGCGGTGCTGTTGGTGGCATGAGCGATGATGGTGTCGGGATGGGTGCCATTGTTGGTAGCATTGTCCCAGATGATGCTATTGTAGATTTGGGTATAGCTGTTGTAGATGGTGCGTAGGGCAGCGCCTTGATTGAGGGCAAAGTTACTGGTTAGGGTGGTATTAATCAGCTCCGTTGTGCTGAGGTCACTATAGAGACCACCACCATTGATGGCATAATTGCCAGCAATGAGGGCATTGATGATGATGAGGTTGCTTTGACTGTAGTAGAGACCACCACCGCTATTACTGGCTTCATTACCAGCGATATGAACATTGGTGAGTGTAATGGTTGAGCCATTGAGGAGATAGAGGCCACCACCATAGCCTGGGGCTAGATTGCCATCGCCGGTGGCGATATTGCTAGAAAAGTGCAGTTGATCAAGGGTTAGGTTACCAGCAGAGATATAGAGGCCGCCGCCGCGGCGATCATGGTGGGGATAAGGGCTGGTGCCATTGGCTTGGCCGCCGGTAATGGTAAAGCCGGATAAGAGTGTGTTGCTGTTGGTGCCATTGGCGGTGACAACTGTGTAGCTGTTGTTGCCGATGATGTGGTTGGTAGCAGTGATGATGCCATTATTGGTGGTGATATCGTTGTTATCGATGTCACCGCTTAAGACGGTGATGTTGGTTCTTGGTTGGCGGGCCGAGGCGGCTATTTCGGTACCAGCAAAGCCACCGTAGAGAGCGACATTGGGGGGGAGGGTGAAAGATGCTTGGCGGTTGTTGTTGGTTTGGCCGAGGCCTTCATCGGGGTAGTAGATGCCAGCGGCGACCCAGATTTCGGCTTGGGTATTGGGGCAGGGATTGATAGTGGTGAGGGCTGTTTGTAAATCGGTGTAGGCGTTGGTCCAGCTAGTGCCATTGTTACTACCGGTGGCATTCTGATTGACATAGAGACGGGTGTCACATAGTTGAGAACTAGAGGGATTGGTTGTTAGCTTTGCCCATGCCTCGGCCGGCCCCCAAGCCTCAGTATAATGATTAGCCTGATTGATAAACTGGGTTAATGTCTCTTGGTCCCCATTGGGGAGAAGGATGTCGATACAGGCTGGGAGACGCTCGTCGCTCTTCGTGTAGCCAACAGTCAAGACATGCGAAGAGCTGGCTGGGGAAGTGAAACAAGCTTGTTGAGAATGGGAAGTGGTGGTCAGCAAAAGGGTGTTGTTGGCCGGTAAGCGGGTTAGAATCTGATCGAGGAGATGGTTGTAGGGGGTGTTGATGTTGAGAAAAAGAGCGCGCTTAGTTGACGTATCAGTGGCTAAGGTGTGAACAACAGTAGACAAAGCACATTGTTGGGAGGTGGGGCAAATTCCGCCGGACTCAGTGACGGTGAGCCATTGGTCTGGCGCGATGAAGGCGATATCGGTTAGAGCGGTTACTTGGGAGAGATGGGTGGGAGGGAGAGTGATGATCCAAGCATCGATGGTATCTAGTTGGTGTTGGATAGAGCCGTGGTGGGTGGTAATGATGGTTTCAAGCTGTTGTTGGGCGGCGGTGGTGGCGTGGGGTTGCCAGAGAAGGATGTATTGATTGGGGATGAGATTGGCCGAGGGGGGGCGATCGTATTCGAGTGATGGTGATTGAGCGGTGACTAGATGAAGCCCAATGGTGCTAACGAGCAAGACGAAGCCGAGCAAGATGGTCGTGATTTTTGACATGATAGCCTCCTTTAAGGTGTGCCGGCCACGATATTGAAATGGTAGATGCCAATCTCATCGGAATCTGGGGAGGGGCAGTTAGTGGGGTGGATGATGAGGAAGTCTGGTTCGGTGGTGTCGATGAAGTAGGGGGTGAGATCGTAACTGGTGGTGTTATTGGGTAAGGTGGTGACTAATGTGCCGCTTATGGGGGTGAAGTAAGGTGTGGGGCTACGATGGAGGTCCCAGTTACAGCCTAGACCAGTATCGGTCCAGGTGAGGGGGGGGTTGATGATGGTGACGTTGGGGCTGGCGATGAGGCCGAGGGTGTAGTAACCATCGACGAGTAGGTTGTTGGGAACATAAAAGTGGACTTGGGAGCCGATGATTTGACCGGTTAGAGCTAGATTGGTGAAGGTGCCCGTTGTCGTTGAGCGATAAAGGAGCTGGTAAGTTGGTGGGGCGAGGTTGGCACCGATATCAAAAGCGATGGTGGCGGTCATGGTACCTGTTTTATCTAGATACCAGACCCGTTGCCAGCGGGCGGAGAGATTGGCGGGTAAATCGGTGGTAACGGTGGTATTGGTAAGGCTGTTGTGGCCAGCTAAGAGATATTCATCTTGTTGTAATTCCCACGCAGCGGCGTGAAGAGAGAGACCCGCACCTTGGGCCGAGAGATGGGAACCGTCAATGGCTCGGCCTAAACCGAAAACATCGTAATCGTAATCCCCTTGGGCGGTGGTATCACCAGCATAGAAATCGGTTGCGGGGGTGAGGGGGATGTCATATTTGGCGCTGAGATAGTTGTTGACGAGGGTGCGTTGGGCTTTATTGAGGCGTGTGCTGAAAATGATGAGTTCAGCGATATCGCCTTGAAGAGGAGCGGCTGCGGAGGGGCTATCGCCGAGGCGGGTTTCGACGTGAGAGCGGGGGGGGGCGTTGGCTTGGGTCGCGCTGCCGAGGTAGAGGCCATTGCGTTCATAGTCAACGAAATGGGCCAAGCCCCAGGAGAGAGCATGAATGTTAGGGCCAGCGGTATGAGCGACAGACACACCATGGTAAGCACCAGTGTCTGAGCGGGCGTGCCCTTCTTGGAGCCCGGTGCTACCATTGAAAAGGCCAACTAAGTTTTCTCGATTGAAATTAGGCATGTCAGGCAGGTCGTAATGGGAACGAACCATGACATCGGTGCCACTGGTGCGTAGATAGTCGCCGACAACGAAGATTGTTTGGCTTTCGGTGTCTAAGTTAGGAATAGAGGCGAGTGATAGATAATCATCGGCACCATCGAAGCGGACAACGGGTAGCCCGTTGAGTTGGTTAGTAGGATTGGTGGGTTGGTTATTGCTGGTCGGTTGGAGGGCGTGATGGTTGTAGCCAGATTGGTCGGGCCAGATGGCAACGGCGGCTCCGGTTAGCCCTTCATCCGCTTGTAGCCAAACATTTAAGTGGGTTTGACCAGTGGTGGCGCCGACACCACCAGGGCCATCGCTGGTGGTGGGGGTTAGGGCAAACCCTTCCCAACGTTTATTGTCCCAATCGCCAAAACTTTGGTTGTTGTTCATGTCATTGGTGCGCAATTGAATTTGATAGGCGCCAGTTAAATTGTGGGGAGTGGGGTAGTGCCAATCTGTGGTGGGGATGGTATTGCCGGTGGCATCCATGGTGACCGGTTGCCAGCCTTGATGATAGAGCGCATTGATGTATTGGGGGGATAGGGCTTGGCGATAGATAGCTATTTCATCTAAGTAGCCATCAAAATAGATGTTGGTAGCGATATCAGGGGACGCGTAGCCGATATTAAAAGTGGTTGTGGGATAGGGAGTGAGACCAGCAAATAGATTCGTGGAATCACGCAATTCGCCGTTGAGGTAGATTTTGTAGGTGGTGCCATCAAAGGTGACGGCTATTTGTTGCCATTGGTTAGGGGTGAGCAGGTTGCTACTGGTGAAGGTTTGGTAGGTGGTGCCATCACCAAACGAGACGATGATTTGGGAGTTTGTGATGGCGAGGGAGGGATAGGCGGCGGTTAAGGGGATGGTGGTGGTGAGTGGTGTAGCGATAATAGGGAGTGGTTGGGTAGAGGTTATTGTATGGGGATAGACCCAGGCTATTTGGGTGAAGTGGCCGGCACTGAGATCGAAGTGGGCGCGGGGTGGGGCGGTGATATGGCCGTCATTGAAATCATAAGCGCCGGCGCCAACGATGCCAGGTTGGGCGTAAATGGTATTGGGGCTAGCGGGATTGGTGGTGAAACTGGTTGTGTTGGCGTAGCGTGATTGATCGATGATTGTTTGGCCAGATGTTAGGTTTGGTTGGTTGAGGCCGAGGTGGAAGACAGGGGCGAAGCCGCGGAAATGGTGGTTGATGTCAGCGGCGGAGAGGGCGGTGCTGAAGATGGCGACATCATCAATTTTACCGCCCCAATAGCGGAGGGTGTTATCGCCTTCACCATCCCAAGCTTTGCCAATGGCTAGTTCGGTGGCGGCGGTGGGGAGGTCTGAGGTAGTGAAGGTGGCTTCAGCTTGGCCATTGACGTAAATAGTCCCATTGTTGGCGGTATCGATAGTGACCCAGAGGTGGTACCATTGATCGAGAGGGAAGGTGTTACTGGTCACGGTGGTGCTGTCTTGATCAGTGTAAATGAAGCGTTGGCTGGATTGTTGGTAGAAGAGGGCTTGTTGGTAGGTACTATTGGGCTGAGTGGCGAAGGATAAGATGGTGTTCCAGTCGCGGATAGTGGCTTGGGGGTAGACCCAAGCACCGAAGCTAATGGCTTGGCCATTGAAGTCGAAGTCTTCGACAAGGAGATATTGGCTGGTGCCATCGAAGAGGGGAGCGGTGCTGTGGTAGCCAGGTTGGCCGGCGGTGGGGCAGAAGGTACAGGTGGCGTGGGTGTTATTGGGGGAGAGGTCTTGGAAATGGGTGAGTCTGATGGGGTTGTCATCGAGGGGGAGGTGGAGGACATTTTTTTCATTGAGGAAGAGGACGGGGGATTGGCCGTTGTGGCCGAGGGGGTGGAAGCTGATTTCGACGTTGTTGATACCAGATTGAACAGTGCCAACATCGTTGACGGTGCCTTGAATGAGGGCATTGCCATTGATATTGTTCGCCAGAGGACCAGTGTTAGTGACTTCGGCGATGGGTGGGGTGCCGTCGATGGTAATGGGAATGACGCGTTGGTTCATATTGCCTATGTTATCGATGGCTTGGATGGTGAGGGTGTAGGTACCGTTGGGGGGGAGGGGGAAGGGGTAGTTGTAGGTGTAGTCTGTTGATGGGGTGCCTGAAGTTGTGTTGGTGTAGATGGATGTATGCCAACCGGAGAGGGAGAGGGCGTCTGAATCGACAATATTGGTGCGGACGATATTGAGGGGGGCGTCAACGGCCGTTACCACCGTACTCAAAGCAACATCCCAACTATCCCTTTCCGGATTACGGTTAACAGGCACAGCGGCCACACCTTCGACATTGAGGGTCCCAATGATTGGACCAGCATTATCGACAACCACGTTGTGGCTATTTGAACCGATATTGCCGACTGTGTCCGTAGCCCGGACTTGAATTTGGTAGGTGCCAGCCCCAGAGGGCATGAAATTAAACAGCCAAGCATCATTGTCTTGGACAGCGGGTAGCCAACCAGCATTGTTGACATTGTATTCAACGGAGGCCACAGCCGAATCGACATCGGTGGCTAAAATGCTGAGGATGCGGTTGCTGTTGGGTAAATAGTTGGTAGCGACATCTAAAGCGACGGTGGGAGGTACCGCATCGATGGTGATGGCATGGGCGTAACGGGCATCAAGCCAAGCGCCTTGATAGGCGACCATGTCAGCAATTGTTTCTGGTGATAAAACAGAACGATAGAAAACAAATTCATCTATTTCGCCAGCGAAAGGATCGTAATTGGCGCCGATATCTTCGCCGATGCGAAGTGGGGTGGCTCCATATGTACAGCCAATGTCGGTATCTTCGGCGACAACAGAGCCGTTTAGATAAATGGTCGCGTTTTGCCCGTCGAAAGTGAGCATAACATGGTTCCAGTAATCTAAGATTAGCTCACCGGCATCGCCACCAGAAGAGCCTAGACCTGAGCAGAGGGCGTAATGTAATGTGGAAGAGTTGGGGTTAATCGAAAGTTGGTATTCGAAACCAATGGTTCCTTTCATGGCAAGTATTTGACGACGGCCACGTTCTTGATGGGGCTTGACCCAGAAGCCGACACTGTATTGGGGGGTGATAAGGTCAGAGTCAGCATCGATGCGGAGATAATCATCGACACCATCGAAGGTGACCCCTTGGTAAACGCGTCCTTTGGTGCCTGAATTGGGGCAGGTGGCGGTTGTTAGACAGTAGGCGTCCATGGTGGTGTTTGTGTTGGCAAAGAGGGTTTGGTTAATGGGTTCATCGAAATGGATGTTGACGACGGGGGCTTGTTTGTAAATGGTTTGGGTTTGGGCGTCGGAAAGGGCATCGCGGAAAATTTGGACTTGATCGAGCATACCAGAGAAGAAGTTGGTGTTGTAATTGCCAATGTAGACGGGGGTCACGCCAGCGAGCGGGGTGTTGTTGCCTAAGGTTTGATAGGTGTTGCCGTTGATTGAAATGGCTTGAGAGCCTGTATTGAAGCCAGCGTCATAGGTGTAGCGCCAAGTGATAAAGTACCAACGGTTATTGTCTAAGAGGGTAGAGTGGGTGAGGGTGGTGTTGCCTAGACGGAAATAGGGGCGTTGGTTGAGAACGCCTAGGTAGAGCCGTTCCGTGCCGGTGGCACTGTAGGCACCGAGTACGGGGGCGTTGGTGTTGGTGTTGGTGTTGACCCAAGCGGACACGGTGAAGGATTTGTCTTCGAGGCCGAGGACATTGGTACCCGCGAGGCTAAGGCGGTCGTTGATGCCATCGAAAATGGCGGATTGGTTGAGGCGGCCGGGCACGCCAGTGACAGGGCAGGCGCCGACGGTGCAGGTGGCGGTGATGTTGCTTAAGGAGCGGTCGCGGACTTCGGTACGGCCAGGGGGTTCGTCGAAGCGGATATCGATTTGGTGGTTGTCACTGTAGTAAAGATCGGTGATAAGGGCAGGGGATAAGGCGTAGTTATAGATGCGGAGTTCGTCGACGGGGCCGGCGAAGCCTTGGCCGAGGGGGGCGGAGTCAACAGCTGGTTCGGAATGGCCGATATAGAAATTATCAATGTTAGGTGGTTTAAGCCCGGCGCAATTTGTGGTGTCGACAAGTTGGCTGTCTAAGTAGACAGATAGATCTGTGCCGTCGAAGGTAGCGACAAGGTGTTGCCATTTTTCGGTATAGGCAATGGGTGTGTGGTCAGCGATTATGACGCAGTTGTTGCTATTGTCAGTGAAGCCGACGGTGGTGCCAGATTGTTGTAAATCGATGAATGGGTAGCGGTCGCCATTGCCACTGGTGCTTTGCCCCATGAGGACGCGACCACTGTCAGGGGGGATGGGGCCGATCCAAGCGGCGAGTGAGAAGGAGCCATCACCACGGCTGAGGTCAAGATTGGTGGCTGGACCGACAACGAGGAGATCGGTTTGTTCATTGGCGCCAAAAAAGTGCCCACCATCAATAAAGCCCTCATTGGCAGTGGCATCATCAGGACAGACGGTGCCAACACCATCTAAGTTGCCACAGGTCATGGGGTTGTTGTAGGAGCTGTCATCGACCCAGTTGTGGCCGGGGTCCACATCGGTGCGGTCAAAGCGGTAGTGGAAGACAAGCCCGCCACGTCCCTCGGTGGCTAAATATTCATCAGAGAGGGCGAAGGGGAAGATTTCTAGTTCATCGACTTGGCCATCGAAATGGCCCCAATCGGCATCGCCGGGATGGGAGATAAGGGCTAGTTGGTCGGCTAAACCGGCATAATCGTATTGGTAGCTGGTTGTATTAAGGACGGAGGTACCATTGATGAAAATGGAATGTCGATTTGTTTTCTTGTCGTAGCGCCAAGCGACGCGGGTCCATTGGGAGTTGTTGATAGGTAAGGGGGCGTTGAGTGTCGTGGGGCCGAAGTCGAACATGGGGCGGGAAGTGAGGTCGAGGCCGAGGGCGAGATCGGTGTTAGCTGTGTGTTCAAACCATAATAAATTCTGGCGGGACAAGAGGGGTGCTTGATCTGGTTTGAGCCAAGCGAGAACGGTATAACTGTTGTAATTGAGACCTAAGTCGCGAGAGGTGGCATTGATGGTGAGGGTATCATTGTTGGCATCTTGGAAGGTGACACTGTTGTTTTGGAAGCCAGTGTTGTTGACATTAGGACAGGTGGCGGCAAGACAGGAGGCATCGAAACCATTGGGAGAGGCATCGGTGAAGGTGTTGCTGTTATTGCTTTCAAATGGGAGCCAGAGGGAGCGACCGGTGTTGGGGGTGTAGACTGAATCGGGGACGGCACCAGCAATATTGGTGAGGCTAACGGCTTGAGATGTTGTTAAAGCGCCATCAACGGTGACTTGGCCAGCCATTTGAATTGTTTGTAAGGGGAAGAGGGTGAAAGGGGCGGGATCGAGCGTGTTAGCGGCGGCGGCGGCGGGAAATTCAACGTCTAATAAACCACGCAAGGTTTCGGTATTTAGGCTATTGGTGAGGGTGGCGTTATATTGAATAATATCACCTGGTTTAACGAGATTGTTGTTGTGGCTGGTGATTGCGGAGGCGATGGATAAGATGTCGCCATTATCGGGGACATTGGGATGGAAGCCGTAGGCACGTTCTTCACGGTCGAGATAGGCATCGCCATCATAATTGGCTTCGAGGGGGTCAGAGGTTACTTTGAGGTTGAGAGGGGTTGTGTTGTCGTAGCTGTAAAGGATATTCCAGCCGGTGATTTCTTCGAGATCGGTGAGGCCGTCGTTATCGGTGTCGGGGCGGAGCGGGTCGGTGTTGTAGCGGACTTCTTCATAATCGGAGAGGCCATCGCTATCGGTGTCGGCGAGGAGGGGGTCAGAGCCGTAGAGAAGTTCGAAATAATCGGAGAGGCCATCGTTATCGCTGTCTGGGGTGCTATCGTTGGGGTCGTTGCCACCGAAGAGAGAGCTACGCAGACCATCCCCGTCAGCATCTTGGAGGGCAGGGAATTCGAGGTCCCAGGCTAAGGAGTAGCTACCATCATTACGAGAGGTGAGTTCACGGAAGAAACTGACTTGGGAAGGGAAGATATCGAAACGGAGAAGATCGCCTAAATCGACGACCATTGAGTCTGGGGTGCGGCGTAAATAGCAGGCGGCGATGACAGTGCCCCAACATTCTTGGGTAGGAATGGCGTAATGTTCGATTAGGGCTAGCCGTAATGGTTCGTTGATGCCATCTTGGGACATGCCAGCGACACCAGTGACGTCTGGTGTGCGCATAACGAGGGAGCTGGTAAGGGCCCAACTAGAGTCAACGGACCAACTATTACGGGGTATCCAGCGATTATTCATTTCGCCCAATTCGATATCATCGAGGTCAGGGAGATTGGTGGCGGGTTCAGCACCAGTCATATCATAATAGAAAGAAGCGTCCCGTTTATAGTAATCGTCATATTGCCAAAAATATTCAGAGCCACCGATACCACGGGCGATGAAAGGGGGTTCATCGGAGAAGAAGGGGGTTTCGAAGAGAGCGGTATCGACATCAGCGGTGATGAGCATGGTATTGCCGATGACAAAGCCTCTATCGGGGTCACCGAGAGCGATGTCGAAGTTGGTTATATTGAGGCGATCGGTGCTACCCATATCGACGATAGGGGTTTGGCTAAAGATGAGGAATTGGATAATTTTAGCGAGAATACCGGAGATACCGCCACAGATATATTCTTGGACAATCTCGCTGGGGTCAGCTAGGGCACAGACGAAGGCGACGATGGCATCGATCAGGCCGATAATGGCGGCGATGAGGCCACCGACGATGGGTATACTGGCAATGACGAGGAAGATGATGGTGACTAGGATGGTGGTTAATAGGCCAGCGATGGCGGCGGTAAAGGCTAAGGTGCCGAGATAGTCCCAGCCGACATCAACGATTTGAGCGACGGATTGGTAGATAAAGAAGGCGACGGCAATGCCGAGTTGAATCAGGGTGAAGACGATGGAAGCTTTACCGATTTTGAGGGTTTGGTTGGCGGCGGTGCCCATGTATTGCCAAGCGGTGAGCCCTTGTTGTGCCCCTTTGACGATGAGGTCGGTGATTTTAGAGCCGAGGCCGATGATGTTGTTGACGACATTGAGAACTTTGATGGTGAGGTTGACGGCGGTGTTGTTGATTTCGCCGAGGGTGATGACGATATTGGTGGCGGCGAGGCCGGCGCTGAGAATGGCGCCAGAGATATTGAGGCCATGATTGAGTTGGGCGGCAATGCGGGCGTTTTTGAGAAGGGCATTGCCTTTGAGACTGCTGTCGAACTGTTCCCATTGCTCGAGAACTTTAGCGGGGGTGTTGGCGGGGTTGGCGGCGATACGTTCGATGCCGAGGCGAGGGGTGGTGGCATTGTTGTTACGATAATAGTTGAGATAAAGTGTGTGGTAGGCGGTGAATTTTTTGAAGGGGCCGCCCGGTTGCCCGATGAAGAATTCGGTACCCAGTAGTTTGGCGATGATTTTGGTGGTGTTGGTGGCGGTGATTTTGAGGGCACTGCCGGTATCGAGGGTGAGGGCGGGGCGGAGGCCGGGGCTATTGACATTTTGAGCCAGAAGTTCCGCATCAGAGAGGGAGGCGGCGCTGGTTAGGGCTTGTCCGCCAATTTCGACAGGGGAGGCTTGGCTAATGACCCAAGATAAAAAGTAGGTTTGGGCGAAGAGGACGGCGGCATCGATATCTTCGGGATTGGTCCAGATTTGGCCCATGATGGTGGCGTAGGTCGATTCTTTGTCAGCCCAATATTGTTCGAGGGGATAGGTTTCCCAAGTAGAAACGCCTTGGTATTGGTAGGGCATCCAGTTGAGGCCAGCGTAGACGGTTTCGGCGACGTCAACGGAGATGGATAAGTTGTTGCCCACGACGCCATTGACAGGAGTTTGGTTTAATTGGTCGGTGAAGTCGAGGGTGACGACACGGGCACGTTCTTCACGGGCGTAGAGTAAGAGCGTGTTGGTGATGGTGTTGGCATTGGGGGTGTAGAATTCGTCGAGGAGGGCGGTGGCATGGGTGGTGGCGAGGGTGGGCAGGTGGCCATTGTGAGTGAAATCGAAACGGCGGACAATTAGCCCATCGGTGGGAATGCCCCAACGGTCTGTGTCAGAGGTGCCGCTGTTTTGGCCGCCTTCGCTGTTGAAGCGGGGGGCAATGTCGGCGACGGTGAAGTTGCGGGTGTCGTTGTCATCACGGCCGGCGAGGAAGGTACGTTCGAGACCTTGGGCGACGGTCCAGATGTTGTTTTCGGCAAAGCCGGTGGGGGTGGTGGCGGGATTTTGGAGGATAACGGCCGTTTCCATCCCCCGCTGTTCCTCAACATTCAAACCGGTTAAGTACCAATCATCCTCATAGGCGTGAATAATCGAAACGCCATTGGTGACCCAGTTGGTTGTGCCCTCACACCATTTTTCGACACGGGTGGCATCGGGCAAGTCCGGCTCGAAATTATCAGCGACAGGGGTACAAGAGTCGGTATAACTTTCGACTAACCAGACAAGTTTGGCTTCATGCAAAGCGCCAAAATCGGTGAGAGTGGGTTGGTAGAGCATCCGGCCAGTGAAGGCGACAGGGCCATTGTTGGGGTTTTCACGAACGAGGACGAGCGGGACATAGGCGAAAAGAGCGCCAGAGTCATCTTTTTGACGGAAAGAGAGGGCGAAGGGGTCGGTTTCGGTGGTGTTGAGCCAACTGGTGATGGGTGAGGTGGGATTGATGGGGGGCGGGGTGTTGATGGTGGGGAGATTGCCGTAACGGCCAGCTTCATAGGGGATTTCGATTTGGAGCATGGGGACGAGACGCATGTCACCATTGGCTTCACTACCGGAGGTGCCGAAGGTGTTGGTGAAGACGCGTTGGATTTGACCATCACGGTCGTTGGCTGGCCAGTCGAGGATGCTGAGGCTGTACCAGAGGTGATCGGGGTTGGTGGGGCGCAGTTGGAAATCGACGAAAACAGGTTCGCCGGGGGTCCAATCATCGACACCAAAGGAGAAGGTTTGGTTGGCGAAGCCGGTGTTAGGGTCGCCGGCCATGACGGTGCGGGAGAGGTCGGCCGAGTCAGGGACGCCATCATTGTCATCATCGAAGTCGTAGATGTCGGGGATGTTGTCATTATCGGTATCGGGGCAGGTGAGGACATCGGCGACGAGATAACATTCGACACTATCATTGATTTGGTCACGGTTGGTGTCGACATCAAGGGGGTTGAGATAGTTGGTAACACCATTGAATTCAAAACCCATGACTTCAGCACCATCGGAAAGGCCATCGCCATCGGTATCATAGCCGTAGGCGGCGGTGGCTTCGGTGCCGAGTTTGTAGATTTCGACCCAATCGGAAAGGCCATCGCCATCGGTATCGGTTTGGGTGATGGAGGTGGTGAATAGTAGTTCAAAGACATCGGTAATGCCGTCACCATCGGTATCGGTGCCATCATCTTCATCAGGCAGGCTGTTGAGGACATCGGTGATGGTGGGGGTGGTGG
>DATHYN010000238.1:0-7968 GCA_035459145.1 Anaerolineae bacterium
GCGACACCCCCCCCCTAAATCAAGGATTGAACGAAGTCGAGAAATCTACCCTAACAACACATTAACCAACTCATCCAACGGTTTAATTCACCCCCGCTTCCCCCCCATTAACAACCGGCAAATAAAGCTGAAACCTATCCCCAATAATACTACTAACCGGCTGACTCCAACCCCAACCATCATAAACACGATATTGAAACGTAACCATACCCGACCCACCATCACTCGGCCGCAAATAAACAAAAGCCCCATCACCAGCTAAACTAAGCAAACCCTCCTCCACATCACGCACCAACTCAACCTGCAACGCATCATGATTAGGGTCCGTATCATTCGCCAGCACCCCATTGGCCGCCCCAACTTGAAGCGCCACTTCACCTGCCGGCAAAAAGTAGAAATCGGTGCGGCCGAGGGGAAGCTGATTCGGCGCCAGCAGATTAATCGTCACCTCGGCCGGCTCACTCAACCACTCCCCATCCGTAGCCCGATAACTAAAACTAATGACCGTACCCATACTCACCGCTGGCGTATATGTAAAAGCCCCATCGACAGCCAACTCAAGCGCCCCACTAGCTGGTAACATCTCCACAAACGGGGTCAGTGGCCCCGTCACACTAATATCGTTGGCCAAAATACCCGGCGCGGGCACCGTCAGCGTATAATTGCTCGGTATCTCATAATGATCAGCCAGCGCCATCGGCGCTTGGCTCTCATTAACGGTGATGGTGACGATTTGGGGGGCCGAGAGAGCGTAACCATCATCCAATTGGTAGGTGAACGTGACCACACCACTAAAATCGGGGGGAGGGGTGTAGGTGAAGAGACCGTCCCAAGGGGTAATTGTTTGATAATATAGTTTGTACTCATCAGAATTATCTATATAAACTAGCCCCCAATCAGAGGCATTATTGGAGATAATGGGTCGGGATATATAATTTAAAGCTTCCTCTGATTGCAAAGATAAGTTGATTTGTGGTTGCCAGCGAATCCCTAGCGGATCATATGCCCATTGATACTGATATGAATTATTGGTAATCATATCGGTGGTTAGTAATTTATTCTCGATATGATTGACATAAACAGTTTGATTTGATGTTAGCAAATTGTTTTCGTTTAGTTGACTCGAATCAGTTATGTGCCAAATGAAATGCTCATCACCAATGGGTCTAATATAATGAATGTGAGAGATATAGTTTAGTTGCTCCTCTGTTATAAATTGAGTCATAGGGGTACCCTGAATGTTGATAAGGTCATAAGGAAGTATATGTAAGAAATAGTCATCATATCTATTTGCATTAATGGGGGTTGTAGGAGAAGCCCAACTACTGCCTAGCGGATCGTTGGCTTGTATATGGTATAAATGTTGACTTGAACCAACATTTTCCATCAGTTGAACCATAGGCTTGCCGTTTAGCATTATCATTTTAGGAAGAACCACATCAGTAGCAGTAACAATAGTAATTGGGTTGGTCCAACTGGTTCCTACTAGATTATCGGCACGAATATATTTTATATCTGAGCCATCAGCATAAACAATAGCAGGTAATCCATGGACAATTGTTGATACAATGCCACTGGGATTGATTGGTGTTGTGGTAATAGTTAAAGGTTCACTCCATTGTAAACCTTCAGCATCAAGGGCATAAGTGTACATTAAAGCAGATATATTATTTAGGCGGCGTAAATATATAACGGTTGGTTGTGTATCGATAAGGAGAAAGTTAAACCAGTAAAAGTGATTTTCATCAAGTTGAATAGCGTTAGACCACGTTTGGCCATAATGATCATTGGCTATTTGATAATACAAACCATTATCATTCATGTAAGTAATAGCCGGTTTATCATTGATCCATTGTAGGTTTTTATAATGGTTCTCCCCGATTGTTGTAGCCGTTATTAAGCTTGCCGCGCCCAGATAGTTTAGTTCGCCAACATGTGGGAGCTGGGTAATGTGCGCTTCAAAGGAGTTGGCATCATCGGTGTCATTGGCGAGGGGGCTATTGGTGATATTGTCAACGATTAATTGATTGTTGCGGGGCATTTCGTAGGTGTCGGGGGCAGGTTGTGGCGGAGAGTTCGGTTCGATGAGGAGGTTGACGGTGGCACTACTGGTGCTATCAGCTTGTTGGGTATAGTAAGTGAAGGTGACGGTGCCGGTGTAATCGGGGGGGGGATCGTAGGCGAAACGGCCGTTCCATTGGATACGAATAAGATTATCTACAAGCTTGTTGGTTTGAGGTTCTACACCCTTATTCATTAACATTAAATCGTTGTTGGTTTGATACGCTTGGAGGATGATGCCAGAATGGTGAAAGTTGAAGTTAGCGATGGGAAACTGGGACCAAGAGTGATTGTTGTCCCACCGGCCTTGCGTAGCAGAAATGGTCGTTATGCCAAAATCGGAGTCAGAAATTCCTTGGGCATAAATTAGTGAAGCTTGTCCGTGGTTATCGTTGAGCAGCAGAGGGGTGGTGGGGCTGGGGACGATGGTGCGGCTGAGCCAAGTAGTGCCGTTGTCGGGGGAGTGTAAAAGGTAGGTTTGTTGGTTATCGCTGTAGGCGACGAGGGGGGTGCCGTTGGCAGCGAGGTGGAAGCGGGGCCAGGAGCCGTGGCCGAGGGTGATCGGTTGCCCCCAACTTAAGCCTTGGGGATCGAGCGCGTGGTGGTAGAAAATCGGTTCGCTTGCACTGTAGTTATAGACAAGGGCGGGACGGCCATCGATTTCTTGGTGCGTTATGAGCAATGTATCGTCAAAGTTACCATCTATGGGGGGGGTGAGCGGAATGGGGTCAGACCAGCTACTACCATCACTGGTGAGAGCACGGACGAAGTAAAATTTACTGATAAAGTTTTCATGACTTTCGTAGGCAATAGCGGGCAGGCCGTTTATGTCAAGGAGGGTGACCCCATCGGCACCGATGGCATGTGTAACGGTATATATTTCCCAATTCGTACCACTGCTGTTGGTAGCAGCGGCGTAATAAATGTTGGTGGGGGTGTTATAAGCGATGGCGGGTTGGCCATTAAAGAGATTAAGGGAGGGTTGCCAGATTTTATCCATATCATGAGAGGCAAGGGTGGTGATGAGGGTGGGGGATAGCCAGCTACTGCCACGGGCATCGATAGCGGCTACGTAATAAAGTTCACGATTGATGCCATCTATATCATTGATGTTATCACCGTAGGCGATAGCTAACTGATTATTAATCAGTTTAATAGCAGGAATTTCTGATGACGTAAACTGATTACTATATGTCAAATCCCAGAGCGGTTCGAGGGTGCCAGTGGCAACATCAGTAGCAATCATCGACCAACTCATGGTAGGCACAACCGTGTCATTAACCAGAACGGAGCTAAGCGGCATAGAAGCAACAATGGGAACGTTGGTAACGGTGGTATAGGTATCATTGTTGCTGATAAATAACTGATCAAGGCGAGCTTTCCCCTCGGCCACCACCTGCTTTTGATTCAAACCACTCTTAGCCGGGGCCGTAGCCGCCGCTGTCGTCGCGATCCAAAAAAGACTCATCAAACCCAAAACAGCCACCAAACAGCCAGTCAAAACAGTATAAATTCGATTCATTAAGCACACTCCAAAATTGGCACGTTCATTTATACCTGCAAGGATACCAGCAAAACACCCCTTTTTCAATAAACCCAATCAATTACACCCCCTAAAACCACCCCACAATTCACCCCCAAATCCATTTCAAGCCAGCAAAAACCCCCTAAAAACAGTCTCCTTTCTCAACATTCCCCCCCCAATCAACCTTCAAGCCCCCTTCGAGGAGGCGTCCCAACTAGCCCGATGCGTTCACGATACGAGTGCCAAATTTATGTCAACTGTTACCTACCCTCACGCAACCCCAGCCCGGTTCACCGGGCGCCAATTCTAGCACGGCGTGTTCACACCCGTGCGGGACGCGGACGAACACCCGAACCTCTTTATGAAGCGATTAGCCTAAGAAAATAGCTTCAAAATAGCCATTTCTATCCCAATTTGCTAGTTGACATAAATTTTACATCTGTATCCGTTCACGCTCGGGAGATCCACGCCTGAACCCCCATCCTCTTTTCACCAACCCCAAAACAAATCAAAAATCCGTCCAATCCCCAAAATCCGCGTTAAAATCCACCAAACATCCCCTTTACCAACTACTCAACTCATTTAACCGTATCTATACAGCCCATCCTCATCTACAGCCCGACTAGGGCTGTCATACCTGCGCAGGCAGGTATCCACTCATAAAATCCCCTCTGATTCAACCTCGTTCTCAACTAATCACACACTCATCTACAAACCAAACCAAAAATCAGCCCAATCAATCCAATCAGTCCAATCTGTGTCCCATTTACAAACCTCTCCCCTACCTCTTTCTACTCAATTGGAGCCTCAATCACAAACGTCTCCCCCAAATCCGACAACGTCTGATCCGTCACCAATGAAAACAATCCTACCCCCTCAAGCTCAATTTCCGCAGCATACCGCCCCCTAACCGGCACCCAACCACCATCAAACTCAATTAACCACATATCTAACTCAGCCCCTACTGCCTCCCCATTCTGTACCTTTAATTCTGCCTCATCAAGCAAAAGTTCCGGCTCCTCTAACTCACGAAACTGGTATAACCATGCCCCCACTAATTCCTCTTCACCAGTCGACCACGCTGTCAAAGATGCTCGACAATCAGCTCCCTGAACAGCCTCCATCACTTTTAGATACAATAGTTGCGACTGCACCAATTCCGCTTGCATATCTTTACCCAACACACTCACAGGGGGCACCATCCATGCTTCATCCACCCGTTCACGTACATACACATCATTCTCAATAAATATCATATCCAGCTGAATACTCTCCCCACTAATATGAGGCATTATCGTGCTAGAAGACATCCGGTCTCTCACCCCATCAACAGTTAATACCGTTGATACAACAACCTCGCTACTATCATCCCCTACCACTTTATTAACAACTTCTGTGTCAGATATAAGATTCTCAACCGTCGACAACCTATCAAAAGCCGCTTGCAACAGCTCCATATCACAAACATCCGCCACCGGCGCCGCCGCCAAAACTTCCGCCCCCTCCTCGGCCACCTCCCGTTCACCACAAGCCACCACCCCCAACAAAAACATCAACATCAACGCAAAAAACGCATCTTTCGTCATACACACACTCTCCTCATTAAAATACCTCCCCATTATACTGCAAAACACCCGCAAATTACTCATCACTCCGACTCAACACCACTAACCGCGCCCCATTACTCTCCCGCACCGTAAACAACAACGCCCGCTCACTATCATGTTCAAACGTAAAAATCTCTTCACCCTGATACAACTGACTCGACGGCTCATTCCACCCATTTTCTACTAAAAACGTCGTAAAATTCGCCACTGTCTCATCATAAGACCACAAAAACGTATTAAAAACAAGTACATCCGCCTCGGCCGTCATCACCGCCGCATCATCCGGCAACGGCACCTCCAAGAAAAATGGCTCATCAACCACCTCAATCGGCGCTTCAATCACTAACCCCTCATCCCCATAATACACAAGTTGATCCCACGTCACCACCTCAATCTGGTCATTGACCATCAACTCCGCTTCAATATCTCCTCCCACAACGGCCCACTCCCCATCAATCAGTTCCATTTCAGTCAAAAAGATCGCTTTGCCCAACAAATCACGTTCCAACCCCATCCACACTATAAAATTATCAAACAAAGCTTGCTCCGGCGTTAACTCATACTGATACACGACTTTATCAGCCGTCTGCGCCATCACCACACACCGCTCAATCGGCAAACCATTCTCTACCATATATGTTAATGGCCCTAAATGCATAAACTGCGTCCAAATCCCCTCTTTCGCCTCGGCCGTCATCACCTGCCACTCCTCCTCCCCAATCATCGACTGGATAAACAACCGCTCATCAACCCCCACAAACTGCTGCTTAACAGGCGGCCCCTCTTCTCCCGTTATCACCAGTACCGTTGTCACCACAAAATCATGATTAGGCCGATGAACTATCATCTCCACCTCCATCTCATCA
Organism: Anaerolineae bacterium; assembly: GCA_035459145.1. Taxonomy (GTDB): domain Bacteria; phylum Chloroflexota; class Anaerolineae; order Promineifilales; family Promineifilaceae; genus DATHYN01. Next base: position 6,060 of record DATHYN010000238.1, read on the forward strand.
ATACCCGCCCCCACTAACTGCTCCACTCCCTCTAAATTTTCAATACGCACCTCCGTCCAAAACATCTCCACCCCCTCAAACCGTCCCAAAGCATCTTCAATCAACCCAGCCTCGCACGCCACTCCCTCCAACCCACCCACTTCAGCTTCATTCTCATCCCCCACACCCCCTTCTGCCACGGCCACCTCTTCCTCACTCCCTTCGGCCACAACATCCTCTTCCACTACCCCATCCTCCTCGGCCACCACCTCCGCCTCCGTCGTCACCCCATCTTCCACATTAATTGTTATCTCCCCCCCACACGCCACCAACCCCCATAAAACAACCAAACCCACCCATAATCGCCACTTAAACATAACCTCATCTCCTTACTATAACACCCCCCAACCCAAACAAAAAAGCACCAGCCAATCAGCTAGTGCTTTTACTTTGCTCCTCAGGTTGGACTCGAACCAACAACCCTGCGGTTAACAGCCGCATGCTCTGCCATTGAGCTACTGAGGATTACTTGAATCTCAAGCGCTGGAAAATTATAGACGAAAACAAATCAATTGTCAAGTCTTTTTCTGGATGGTTCATTAATTCCGTTACATTTGTCATTCTGACGAAAATCAGAATCCATATGTAACATTACAAAAACCAGAGTGGTTGCTATCAAGTCATATGATGGATTCCGGCCGGAGTTTACCCTCATGCAGATGGGGGCCAGAATGACAATTATAGAATACTATCATTTTTTAACATTCCACTCCCAAATTACCCCTCAAGCCTCCTTCAAGGAGGCGTCCCAACTAGCCCGATGCGTTCACGCTCGGGCGGGGGTACCCTCAAAAACACCTCCAACAACGCTCAAACCTCACCAAACCAATCCTTACCTCAAACGTAAGCATATATGCGGCCGCCCTCTTTAACCTAACCGCCTCCTCTTCCACCCAACCCCCACCCACATCAAAAACAACCCCAAAAACGTCCCCCCACTCACCCCCACCGCCCCATACCAGTTCGGTGGCACAAACGACAACCGCACTTCATGCTCCCCCGCCGGCACCGGCACCGCCCGAAAGGTATAATTAGCCCGAATAACCGGCACCGCCATCTCACCATCAATCACCCCCTTCCAATTCGGATAATACACATCCGCCAAAACCAACCACCCCGCCGCCTCGGCCACCACCTCATAAACCATCTCATTAATCCCCGCCCGCACCACCTCCACCTCACCCTCACTACCTCCACCAGTCGGCCACTCCCCCACCAACCCCAAATAATCCGCCTCAATAACAACCGTCTGCGTCGGCAAAAAACTACCCGCATGAACACTGTTCCACGCCGCCCCATGATCCGCCACCACCTCCACCTCCGTCACAAACAACGCCCGCGGCAACACCCGCGTATTCTCATACACATCAATCAACGGATTATCACCATACACCAACACCAACCGCCCATCCCCCGGCCGATTCCCCTTGTCCGCCAACACATACTTCACGTTTAGATAACTATGCTTCACCCCACCCCGCTCCCCAATCGTCCACCGCAACGCATCATACGGCGCCAACGCCAACGGATTATACACCCCACCCATATCATCCAACCCATGCAATAACGCCGCACTCGGCGCCCAATGCCCCGTCGCCGACTCAATCCGAAACAGCTCCGGATCCTCCTGCAAAAACTGCACAATATCATCATGCCGAAACCCCAACGTCGGATCATTCGTTTCGATTTCTACCCGCCCCCCCCACACCACCAGCTCCAGCAACAACAACGGCACCACCCCATAAATCACCCCCCGATAACGTGGCGTCAACCAAAAAATGAACGCCAACACCAACAACACCCCCGCCGTCATACCCATACTCATCTGCACTTGATTAATCCGCTCGGCCGGCACGCCCCCCAACTTTAA
>DATHYN010000239.1:0-5212 GCA_035459145.1 Anaerolineae bacterium
CGCTTCCAATTATCCCCCGCCAAAATCGACGCCAATGTCCCCAACGGCAAACCATACTTATCCGCCAACGCCCGCTGCGTCACCTCCCCCGCCGCATACTCACGACGCATACTGATCACCTGCTTCGCCGTCAAGCTGGTCCGACCATGCCCCTCGCCCGTGACGTATGCGCCCCCTTCTTTGATGCACATCTCAACCATACGCCCCTGTTGCCGGCCGAGGGCTAAATGCTCCGGCCGACAACAAGCTGGATTGTCACACAAATGCATCGCCTTCAAGCGTGGCGGGATATCCATCTGATTAGCATACACCCACGCCAACCGACTAGCGGTATACACCCGCTCCCCGATACGAAAGACACCATAACCACCACTTTTCTTGGCCGCCGTCCACACCCAACACCCACTCGCATCCTCCGTATCCACCTTCTGCCAGAAACGGTTGGCGTGGGGCTGAATCTCTTCCCAATCAATCGGCCGTGCTTTCGTCATGATGATGCCTCCTCGCTCACCTCTGTCCCCGCTTCCGCTGTGGTGCTGGCCGCGGCCGCCTGACTTACCTCCTCCCCCTCGGCCGCCAGCAACCATAGCTGACCATCCCGCTCGGCCACCCCCGCCACCACAATCCGCAACTGATTATTTTCGATATCGAAACGGACATCCCCCCCCTCCTCATCAAAATCCAACAAAGATTGAATCACAATCTCTAACCGATTCTGCAAACCGATTGGTTTCCGTTTACGCTTACTCATCTTGCTTTCTCCTTTTTTGGTACCGCCGCCGATTCCGCCGGTACTGCTTTAATCGTTCTTGATTATTCAACGTATCAATTTTGCCCCCGTAACTGCTACGCCGTTTCTTATCCGCTTCCCGCCACCGCCACCGCCAGTAAAAACCTGTCTTCCCGTTTTGTAAGGCGACCGCTTTAATTTCAATCCGCTTGTTCGTCGCCCGCGGCCGCGCCGGCTGCTGGCTGGCCATTGGTGGCTCATTGGTGGCCCACCTCGGCCGTTCTACTCTGTCCCCCCCCTTCGGCCGCGGGATTGTGCCCCCTGTCTCATTGGTGGCTTCATTGGTGGCTTCATTGGTGGCCCGCCTCTGCTGTCCAGCTTTTCCAGGCGTGGCGGCGGTGACGGCCGTGGCCACTGCCAACCAACCACGCCCCGTCACCGCACGCCCCATCACCGCTTGTCCACCCCGTCGCCGAAAGGGGTATCCGGCTCGCTCACATCCCCTTCTTCTGCCGCGCTCGCTATTGGTGGCTCACTAGCCGCTGCCGCGGGCTGTTGGCTGACCACCGCCACCCCTTCCCTCTTCTTCATCGGTGCCGCTTGGTTCTGGGGGGCGAACTCCGTCACCATCACATCCAAAGGTTGACGCTCAGTCTGATTGGCGGGCAACCACCGCTCTTCTTGGGGAGCGGGCAACGCCACCTGCGCCCGATTGACATGCCAGGCCACAATCTCCTGCCGCATCTCATTCGTCCACGTCTCCGACACCTCATCAGCCAACTCAATCGCGATCTCCCGCACTTTGTTATCAAACTGCCCAAACGTCTGCGCCATCACCCGCCCCGTCAACGCTTTTTTGTAGATCTGCTTCATAATGTTGGGATGCAACAACGGCATCATAAACTTAGCCACCAAATTGACAATCGCCGCAATCGTAATCAACCGCGACGGCGTATCCGCCCCCAACACATTGAAGCCGATAGCCCCCAAATGCAACGCCGTCGCCCCACTGACCATCACCAACCCGAAGATAGCCACCAACAAACTCAGCGCCAACTGCAACAACCCCTCCGCCTCCTTCAAGAAAAACAGCCACCAATACAACATCGACCCCTCAAACAACACCAACCCCAGCCCAGCCACAATCTGATTGCCACTCACTTCATACAACAAATTCCACGTCTGATAACTGGTAAATCCCAAAATAAGCATCCCAAACAGATACCCAATAAAATTCAAAACTGCCTTACTCATGTCACGCATGACTTACTCCTTCTAGGTAGTGCGATTTGTTAAATCGCACGCTAATAAAAAAATCCCCCCCCTCCAGACCTCTGAGGTTTCCACGACAATCCCCACAACACAAACGACCTCACTAAAAACCTCAGAGGTCTCCCACACAGCCTCAATGACAGGTGGGGGGCTACTGAGTAACAAACGCCACCTCCACCCGCCCCCCCGCCACCACCCGCAACGTCCGCAAAATCATCGCTTTAAACCGATTCTCCAACCAATCCTTAGCATACTCATTACGAACCAGAACCGTGTAAACCCCTTCCACCGCGCCCACCAACCTACTATCCGCCAACCACGAGTTAAAAGTAGCCTGCGTCATCTGCAAAGCCAACTCATCAAGCGCCGTCTGCCAGATACGAGCCTCCCGTGCGGCGGGAATCTTGCCGGAAGCTTCGCCAACTGTTCTGCCCACCACCGTCTCATCAGCTTCCGGCAAGATGGCGGGAAGCGCTACTAGTTGGCGCGAAGAGCCGGGAGGCACTGGCTGACTAGCCGCAGCCCCCCACAAGCCGATAAGATCATCCGGCCACAACCCCTTCTGCAACCGACTCCGGATGAAACCGGCCGGCCGCTTAATCAACCCCCGCCGCTCAGACGGCAACCATTCCCACCACAACAACCACGCCGCCAACTCATAACGGGGCAGGGAGGCCAACCGCCGCCGCGGCTGGTCGAAACCGATGGCCGTTAGCCGCTTGATAAGCTCATCGTCAGCCGTGCTAAGTTCGGTGATAAGCTCTGTTAGCTCATGATCTAATTCATCATCATCATGATTAATGATCATTTCATGATCATGATCATGATGGGTGGGGGTGGTTGATGAAGGACAAAAAGTGGCCGAGGGGGGACAGTTTGCGGCCGTGGCGGTCACTTTCTGGCCTTCCTGGACCAGTGCCACCTGGCCATCATCACTTGGCGCAGGACAAAAACTGTCCTCCGAAGGATAGTTTGGTTGATAGACCGACTGCGTTGACGGCTGAGATGCTACTGACTGACCAGTTACCGCTGATAAATGAGCCTCAATCGCCGACAACCTCTCATCCAAAGCCACCAACCTCCCCTCGATACCCACTTCCTCAACAAACGGCGTAATCTTCCCGGAAGCGCCACCAACCGTTCCCCCCGAAACAGATCCCCCAAAAGCTTCCGGGAAGATGGGTAGCGCCAACGCATTCACATGCAAACACCACCCCTCATAATGCCTAACCCGCTGCACCAGCGGCGGCGAAGCCGTAACCAACGCTTGCAAAGCAGCCATAACACCCCCCTTGCTATAACCCGTCTGCTCGGCCAACCACTGCCAACCAACCGCGCCCCGCCCACTATCCTGCGCATATTTAAGCGCGTGGAGCAGATGAAGCCGCCCCCCTTTAAGTAGGTGTAAGGTCTCTTTCATCGTTCTCATGGCTTACTCCTTCTCTGCCATGCGGATTGATAAAATGCCCTTGCCCTTTATCGGCAAGGGTTAAAACCAAACACCCCTAAAATTCACCAAACAAAAAGCCGCTCCCTGACTGGGGAGCGGCCATGTGCTGGCGAACCAATAATCGGTGATTGTATCTGCTTAGCGAAAGACCTCCGAGCTGTCAGCAACACCCATCACAACAGACAAGGCATTACAAAACAGCTCCGAGGTCTGGGTACTAAAGGATAGCAACCAGACCAAACATTGCCAACAACGTGCCAGCAATGTATCATTGACGCTAGCCCAAGGTCTGCACTGAACAGCCTTCGGGTTGAGACAATGGTTGGGTGCGGAAACACCCAGCCATTGTTGCGTTTAGGGTTGTATTTAGCTTATGCTATAAATTATACCTTGCAAACAAGGTATAAGTCAACTAATTTTCTAAATTGATATCATCCCTAAATACCCCCTTCTTTTGCCGACTACGAATGAATACCTCCATATCGCTCGGTGTGGTTAGCCAAACTCCCCCCAGTTTCCGAGCGGCAAGACGCCCTTTTCGGGCTAATTCTGTAAGATATACATGGGAGAAGCCATAGAGTTCTGCCGCTTCTGCCAAGGCTATCAACCTATCTTTATCTTCATTCTGCTCTGTCATCACTCACACTCATTTCCTCATCCGGCCAGCTCCCCACCACAGGTCATCAGCCATCATATTACATTCATTTACTACTATTATATGCTGATGTTGCGGTGACTCCCAACATGGTATAATTTATCCCAACCCTGCACTATCCCACTGACAACGATCCACTTATAACCTGACAACATTTAAAACTTCCAACTCTAATCAAACATAACCCTAACAACCCAAACCTTACCCCCAAAACAACAAAAAAATCCCCCAAACCCGTCTCGACCGGAGTTTACCCGCTATTTCAATAACCAATAAATGCCACGAAAAAAAGGGTAAACGCAGTGGAGAGACCCGTATAACCTTCCAAACAGAAAGGATTACTCTCCCCTATAAGCCAGTACAGATCTCTCGGCTACGGTTATCCCTCCATTTTTACCCACACATTGGTGAGACCAGAACGGGATACCCTTCGCTCGAGACGGGTTCTAGCTATTGTGATGTTAGTTCCTTAGGCTAATAACTTCACAAATGAGTCCCGCCGTTCATCCGCGTCCCGCACGGGTGTAAACAGGCCGTGCTAGCGTTGACGCCCGCTGAACCGGGCTGAGGCTGGTTAAGAGTAGGTAACAGTTGACATACATTTTGCACTCGTATCCATTCACGCTCAGACAGATCCACCCTCCCCACCGTCATTTCGAGCGCAGTTCAATCCGCCCCACCCTCGACAAACCTCACCCCTAAATCAAGGATTGAATGAAGCCGAGAAATCTGCCCTAACAACACATTAACCAACTCTTACACCGGCTTAATGGATAATCAAACTCAGGTTATTCACATCCCTACACCGATGCTACCCCCTTTTCTTCCACCCCCAAGCCCCGTTCACGGGGCGCCCCCCTTAGCCCGATGCGTTCACGCTCGGGCGTCGCCACCCCACCAACACCACCCCACCAACACCAAACAAAACTCTCCCACCCCACCCCAACCAACACTGTCATCCCTCCGCAGATACTGTCCGTTTTTCTTATGTCAACAACCATTTACAGCCCGATCAGGGCTGTCATCCTCGCGAAAGCGGGGATCCACTCCTAAAATCACCTTTATTTCGGCTTCGTTCTCCGCAAATCCTACCTGCTCAACAAAA
>DATHYN010000240.1:0-5601 GCA_035459145.1 Anaerolineae bacterium
CCACCAACTCCCCCTCCAATTCCGCCGGCGTCAAACCAGCCAACACCATATCGACCGGCTCCCCACTCGCCGCCACCTCATAAATAAAAATACTGCCCCCAATCCGCGCCAACGGCTCCTTATCCCGAAACCACGCATACGTCTCCGGCTCCGACCCTAACACCACCCCTTGCAAATTAGTCACACTAATCCCGTACAGTCCCGGCGCCGGCTGCGCCGGCCAAAACGGCTGATACTGCGGCAACCCTTGCTCCGGCGCTGGCGACCAGGTCGGCAACGGCTTAAAATCAATCCCATACGCACTCGGCGCCGCCGTCCCAAAATAACTCAACTGCAAATCCCCTCCATGTTCCGCCTGCCACTCAGCCAACGCGGGCAAATCCTGCCCCCAATCCACATTACTATCCGCTAAAATATGCCACCCCTCCTCCCCCACCAACTGATTGAAAAAGGGAATGTAATCAGGCCATTGCCCCACACTCAACCCGATTAAAACCACAATCAAGCCGCCCGCCCCCGCTTGCACCACTTGCTGATAAGCCAACCGCTTCATCCCCGGCGCAAACAGATAGATCGCTGTAAATAACCATAAAAAGGGCAACATCGGTAACATATACCGATAACCAATATTCAATGAACTGGTCAAACAAAAGATAAAATAGACAATCGGCGGCGACAACAAACAGAGATGGGCGGGCAAATCGAGCCCGGCCACATTCCCCTGCCGCCATTGTCGCCCCCACTGCACCACCCCCGCCACCAACAGCAACAACAACGGTATCGGGGTCTTAATCATGAACGCCACCGGAAAATAATACCACCAGCCTGTGGTCGAAATATTCCCCGCCAAATACGATCCATGCGGCTTATCAAAATAACGCAACTCCCAAAATAGATCATCCCAAAATGAACCACCGGGCAACGGCCGCCACGCGAAACCATACACCACCCACACCGCCCCCCACGCCACCAATCCGGCCACAAAAAGATACCACAACGGCCGAATATCCCGCCGCTTAAGCACCATAATCAATCCCGCCACCCCCAAAATCGGCACCAACAAACCAGCATTAAATTTCGTCGCCGACGCCAACCCCATCCCACAACCAGTCAGCAATATCGCTGGCACGTAAGCCGAAAAACGGGACTGTTCCGGTACCTTCAACAGTCGCCAATAACCGTAAGCGGCCACCACAAAGAAAAATGTGACCGGCAAATCACCCGTAATCAAGCGCCCATGCGCCAACAAGTTTGGATCGAACAGGAATAAACTGGCCGCCACTAGCCCCACCCTACGGTCAGCCAGTTGGTATCCCCAACGGTACAATAAACTAGCCAAGATAAGGGTCAGCCAAATGATGGGGGTGCGGCCGAGGAAGAGCAATCGTTGCGGATTATCATTCAGCTCCCACATAAACAGATGCCCCGCCGTCGACCAATTCCCCTCGGCCCACGCCGCCGTCTCTGTCGGTAACTGCAAATCAGGCTCCGTCAACAACGGTAACGCCGCTATCATGCTCCCCAACATCGGATGCCCCAACAAAAAATGGGTCGCCCCCGCCTTCAAATAGGCCGCCCCCCGAAACAGATGGCTCTGCTCATCCACCGTCGCGCTCTTTTGGGCCATACTGCTCACCATCAACCCATACGCGGCCCACAAAATAATAATCAGAACCCAATTAACTTTGCTCCCCCACAACTTCACCACGCGCTGATACAAATTTTCCACCATATCACTCCACCACTACCTCTATCTGCCCCAATAACAGACGATCTTGTTGTGTCGTCGTTAAAATCCGCGCTCCCGTATCAGGCCGATAAAGACCAATCTGGGCCCAATAACGACCCGCCTCCACCGCGGCTAAAGGCAATCTATGTATATTAAATAATCGGTCACCAATCATCAGCGAACCATAATTGGCCGCCAACCCATCATCTTGCTGTACGATTTGACCACTCTCATCCAACAAATGGACAAACGCATTCCGATCCTCTGGCCCAATCCACAACCGGGTCGTCACCTCCCACACCGTCAGCAAGGTCGCCATCTCCCCCGTCACTTCCCACTGATACCCCACCAACTGCACATCCCCATCTTCACCGGTAAAGGTGACTGGCAATGTCATTCGCTCCACATCCGCTTCCGTCGCCGGCACCAACATCGGACTCTGATAAACATCTGTCGCCAACTGGGCGATGTGCGCCTCGGCCACCCCCGTCAAATCCGCCTGAAACGCATACGACCCACCCATCTCCAAACCAAATATCTCCCCCATCTCACCAGCCAACGGCGTCGACTCCCCAATAAACCACCACCCCGTCCCCGCCGGCACCACCATCCCCTCCCGCGCATCAAACCAACGACGCGGCACCCGCGCAAATCCCAACCCGTCCCGAAAATGTGCGTCCACATCATCAAAACTAGAATAACCAGAAATCGCCACCTCCACGAACTGACGCGGCTCCGGCCGTGTATAATCTAAATGGATAATCGGATACGATGGATGCCACGGATTTAACGCCCCCCGCTCCGCATTCATAATCGACAACACCGCCAACCCCGCAATCAACCCCAACTGCCACCAAGCCCGATAAACCTCCACATTGATCACCGCAAAGGTGGCCAACAACGGTACCGGCATCAACAACCAGCGCGGGCTATAGGTCACTCCCCCAAAATTATCCGTCGAAAAGACAAAGTACGCGACATAAGCAACCGTACTGACGCCAACAACGATCGCCAACTGCCGCTGTTCCCCCTTTTTATAGTAGATGGTATACAGCAACATCGCTAAAAACCAGCCGATGAGGGGGTAAAAAGCGATCACCCCATGGTCCCCCACCAACATCCGGTAGGTATAACGGCCGATATCCTCCGCCTGACTAAACCCGGCAATGTTCGTATTCAACACCGACCCTTCATACTCATACCCCTCGGCAATCATATGCGGCGGCAAAATCGTCCCCACCGCCTGATAATCCAACGCCGCCAACAGCGCCAACGGTATCAAGCCCCCCAACCCAAACCAGATCACACCTTGCCGATAACGCCACAACACATAAAGTCCCAACGCGGCCAAAAACAGCCCCGCCGACAAATCAAGCGTCCCCGCCAACGCGGCCAAAAAGCCAGCCGCAAACAGCTGTTTCGCTGACAACTTTTCATTACTAATCAACAGATAAAAAGCGCCAAACAGCGCCGCCGCCGCCGGCACATGGTTCGTAAACACCGTGATAAACGGAAACAGCGCCGTCCCCAACCCCACCAAGGCGACAAACAGAAACGCCCCCACAAACGACCACCCCTGTTTACGCGCTAACTGATACAGCCCTAACAACAGCAGGGTCCCCGGCGTGCTAATCAGCAACAACGTCAACACAAAATACGCCTTATCAAACGGCTCCGCATCCCACATAGCCCGACAATAAGCAGGCCCAATATCCGCATCACACCCCGTTGCCTGCAACGTCCACCCCAACCCATGATGCAAACCAGCGTAAATCGTCGCCCCCACAAACGACAACAACGGCGGCTTCGTCGACACAAACTGCCCCTCAATCTGAATCCGATCAATCGTCTTGAACGGGGAATCATCAATCACCCACGTTTGCCGATGCACCAACGACTCAATCGTCGCCATCCGTGACGTATCATTGGCCGAATAAGCCCGACTATGGATATAAAAGGTCCAAATCGTGGTAAAAAAGATAAAAATAGCTATTTTTTGAGCATAATCGACAGCCTTAGACGGTTCTGCCTCTGTTTGGTTCGTGAAAAATCGAAATATATTTTTGGACATATAAAATTTACGGGGTTACAGGAATCAATTAAAGAATGTTATAATTTCAGCATGAAACGGCTTTCACACTGGTTACTTAGCGGTATTATACCATCAATTGGGCTACTGATGAGTATCCTTATCGCCACCGACCTCTGGGCACTCGTTCGCGGCCCCGATGAATGGCGTTGGCATCTCGCCCCGACCCCACCACTCGATCGGTTAGTTCTTTTTATCGCTACCGGTCTTCTTTTTTTGCTCGGCTGGGGTTATGGGTACCATTGGCTCACCACCCACACCCGCCGCCGCCATATCGGGGTCGCTTTAGCGTTGTTAGGGGGTGGGGCAATCTTGCTCCAAACCAGCTTGTTAGGGCTATCACGCCAATCCCCCAGCGCCATTCTCTACGAACGGCTCATCTCCAATCAAGCCAGCGGCTACTTTACGGTGATGGAAGAGATCGAGGATTTACCCACCGTTTTGCGCCAATACCCCGCCCATATGCCTAACTTTTCACCCGATGCCCATCCGCGCAGTAAGCCGCCCGGCATTGTGTTAACCTATTTTGGGGTCCGATGGGTATTGGCGCAACTACCATCTGTCGCTGACAGTTGGGGGGAGTGGGGCCGAGGTTTACGTTGTGCCGATTTATGGTTAGTCAGCCTCCCCAATGCCTCCTTAGCCACCCCCGCCATCGTCGGTTGGCTCACCATCTTCGTCTCCACCCTCGCCATCCTCCCCGCCTTCGCCTTGGGCTACCAATACAAAGAGAATCCGCTAGATGGTTGGCTCATGGCTGGTCTCATCGTTTTGATGCCTTCACGCCTCTTGTTCACTCCACAATTAGATACCATCTATCCCTTTCTAACATTATTAATGCTCTATCTGGCTACCAGAACATCATTAAAAGAGCCTTCCCTGCTCTCCTTCTATCTGGCCGGCTTGGTTTTATCGGTGGCTACCTTTTTTAGCCCCGTTAACAGCATGATGGGCTTAGTTATCGCCATCTTCCTTCTATTTAAAGCGTATCAACAGTTTGGGACGGGATTGATACAACCTCTATTAAAACCCGCCATCATGCTCTTTGTTGGTAGCATGACCATCTGGTTCATCTATTGGCTCTGGTTTGGCGTCACCCCCCTCGCCATTTTAGAAGCGGCCAACCTCTCCCGCCACGATTTAAGCCGCAGTTACTGGTTATGGATTCCCGGCAACGCCTACGATTTCGCCATTTTTGTGGGGCTACCCGCTTTTTTGTTAGCGTTGCCATGGCTCGGCCGCCGCAACCTCTCCCCCCGCCACGGCAACCCGTTAACCCTCGCCTTCTGGCTCGTGCTCCTCGGCCTCCTCCTCAGCGGCGCCCTCCGTGCCGAAGTCGGCCGCATCTGGCTCATGCTCGCCCCCTTCGTCATCATCATCGCCGGCCAACAACAAGCCGATATCGAACTACCCGCCAACAGTAGCCGTCAACGAGTCAATCTCTTGCTAGTCGGCAGTAGTTTATGCCTCATGCTCGCCATGGGCGCCCGCTGGCAAGTGACTAAACTAGAATGGCCCGCCCCCGCCAATCCCCCCCTCACCACCCAACTCCCCCCCAGCGCCACCCCCCTCGGCACCCCCTTCAACCACGAAATCGAACTAGCTGGCTACAACCTAACCAGCAATGACCAGCTAAACCTCACCCTCTACTGGCAAACAACCAGCCCCCCCCAACAATCCTACACCACCTTCATCCACATCCTCGATGAACAGAACCAACTCGTCGCTCAAAAAGATTCAATACCCCAAAACGGCCTCCTCCCCACCCCCTGCTGGCGCGCCA
>DATHYN010000241.1:0-14914 GCA_035459145.1 Anaerolineae bacterium
GGGGGGTAGAGTGATTCGGAGAAATGGATGACGAGTGGTTGGTGGAGGGGTTGGCGGTAGTTGATGGTTTTTAGATGGTCGGTATTGACGGTGATTCTATCGTTATTGGCGAAGATGGTGAGGGGGGTAGCGAGGGTGATAACGGCCGTTATCACCAACAAAAGCAGAAAAGAGCGCAGAGAAATACGAGACATTAGAGACCATCCTTAAAACTATTACACGTAAAATAAGATAACTTTATTGTAATAGATTAGATGATTAGCAGATGGTCGTTAAGTTGATGGGAAAACGACGATTACCCTACGCTAAGGTGAGAAAATTCGGCATTTAATTGGTCGACAAGATGTGAAAATTCAAGTTCGGTGAGGATAGAGCGAGCCAATTGGGCATTTTGATGCGCTTGTTCAGATTCGCCCTGTTTTAGTTGATGACGAGCCCAATCCCAAAGGGTGATAGCTTCATCCCAGGCCATCTGGGCATCTTGGAAAATGGTTAAGCTTTTTTGGTAGCAGTTATCGGCGTCGTAGCGGACAGGGTCATCGGGGACGATGGTGATGGGTTGGTTGGTGATGCTGGCGATGTTACCGAAGAGGCGCCAAGCGTGACCGATGTAATCGGGGGAGTTGGCGTTGTAAGCGAATTTATAGGATTGGTGGGTGGCTTGGATAGCGTTATCGATATCGTTGAGGCCGAGGTAGGCTTCTGCTTTGAAGCGATTGCTTTCGGCGAAACCGTGCCAATGGACGATGGCGTTGTCCATAATTTGGTTGAGTTCGTGGATGGCGTCTTGGTAGCGGCCGAGACTGACGAGGGCGGCGCCGATGTTGGAGCCTTCGAGTTGGGCACCGTACCAACCGCCAATAGAGAGGAATATTTCGCGGGATTTTTGGTAGAAGTTGAGGGCGTCGGCGAAGTCGCCAGATTTACGGGCACGTTCGCCGAGGTTGCCGAGGAGGGTGGCTTCGACTTGGCGGTCACCGATTTCATGGGCAAGTTTTAGGGCGCGGTGATAATATTCAGCGGCTTTGTTTTGTTGGCCGATGAGGCCGTAGGTGATGCCGATCATATTGAGGGAGCGGGTTATTTCGGTGTCGTTTTCGAGTTTGTAGGAGAGGTCGAGCATTTGTTGGGCGTAGCCGAGGGTTTTGGGGGATTGGCCGAGTTGGAAGTGAAGCCAAGCGAGTGTACGGAGCGCATTAATTTGTTCTTGAAGATGATCATCGGTGGTGGGGGGAGAGGTGATAAATAGTTGCGTTGCTTGTTGAGCTAGAGAGAGTGCTTTTTTATGTTGGTTGCGGATATGATAGGTAAAAGCGAGGCCGCGAAGTGCTTGTGATTGGTTAATTAAATCTTTGGCGGCGTGCGAGAGATCATAAGCGATTTGGCCATGTTTGATAGCAATATCTTGATCGCCGGTATTGTTAGCGGCAGACATGATGCTGACATGAAGACGGCGGGTTTGTTCTGGGTCGCTCGTTTGGCTTAAGGCTTTTTGATAGTAGTCACGGGCGACAAGGAAGGAGGTGCTCTTAAAGGCTTGGTCGCCAGCCCGTTCATACCAGATACTCGCTTTATCCGCTTGGTTGGCTTCCTCGAAATGTTGACCAATCACGCCAGCGTATTCGTTGCTACGATTATTGGCCTCGGCCATCGCCACCATCCATGTAGCGGCTTGATGATGGTATTCTTGGCGAGCACGTTTGAGGACGCTTTCGTAGGTGACATCGCGGAGGAGGGCGTGTTTGAAAAGGAACTCTTGGGTGCCGAAGAAGGCGGAGTCATCACGAGGGAAGATGAGTTCTTTTGTTTGGAGCGGGTCGAAGAGGACGTCGGGGTGGTGCGGGTCTTGGTGGGCGAGATGTTCGACGGCGGTATCCCAGAAGACGCGGCCGATAACGGAGGCACGTTGTAAGGTAAGCTTTTCCGTTTGTGATAATTTATCGAGACGGGCTTGGAGGATACCGGTGAGGGTAGAGGGGAGGCGTAGATCGATTAGTTTGTGTGGGTTGACTTGCCATTTGGTTTCGCCGGTGAGAATGATGCCATCATCGATGAGCATTTTTATCATTTCTTCGATGTAGAAGGGGTTGCCTTCGGCACGTTGGGTGATGGCTTCGAGGAGAAGGGGGGGGATGAGGTCTAATTTTTGCAAGATTTCTTCGGCTAGTTCACGGTCAGCGGTTTGGGGGAGGGGGTTGAGGGTGATGTGGGTGGCGGTGGGCATCCAGTCAGGATAGCGTTCAAAGAAATCGGGGCGGGTGACGGCGAGGATAAGGATGGGGGCGTGGGTTAGTTGTTGGTAAAGGTGGGTGATAAGTTGGAGGGAGGCATCATCAGCCCAATGGACGTCTTCGAGGAGGATGGTGGTGGGTTGGTCATTGGAGACGGCTTCAAAGAATTGAATGAGGTAATGGATGGCGCGGTCACGAATTTGAGCGGTATCATCGAGGACGCCTTGGAGGGCGGGGCTATGGCTGAAGTCAAAGCCGAGGAGTTGGCCGATGAAATGGGCTTTTTCGTGGCTGTTGGGGCCGAGGAATTGAGCGATGCCTTGTTCGAATTTGGGGCGGGCGGTGGCGGCTGAGTCGCTTTCGGCGATTTGGAAGCGGAAGGAAAAGATGTCACGGAGGAGAGCGTAGGGGAGATTTTGGCGTTGGTGGTCAGCGCGACCTTTGAAAAGGCGTAAATGAATAGGATGGAGTTCGAGCCAGTTGCGGAATTCGTAAATCAGGCGGCTTTTACCGATGCCAGCATCACCAACGATAGTTAAAAAGTGAGCAGTTTTGGTTTGCTGGGTTTGGTTAAAGGCGTTGGTTAGTTGGGCTAGTTCTTGATCGCGGCCAATCATACGTGTTTCCACGCCTTCGACACCACGGGTGCCGGTACGGAAAGCGCGGGGTTTGAGTTGGCGGACAAAATAGGTTTGGAGAGGGTCGGTTTTGCCTTTGACGGTGAGTGGTGGTTGGGCTTGGACTTCGAAGATGCCGCGTGTGTGGCGGTAGGTATCGTGACTGATGAGGATGCCATTGATGGGGGCTTGGTGCTCGAGGCGTGAGGCGATATTGACGGTGTCGCCCATGGCAGTGTATTCGCCGGTTGTGCCGACAGCGCCGAGGAGGACAGGGCCGGTATGGATGCCGGTGCGGAGTTGGATGGTGGGGAGATTGGGGTCATCGGTCCAGGCATGGTCGGTAACGGCTTGGTGCATAGCGAGGGCGGCGCGAACGGCTTGTTCGGGGTCTTCTTCGTGGGCTTGTTGGGCACCCCAAAAAGCCATGACGCTGTCCCCCATATGTTTGTCGATGTAGCCGTTGTGGTTGTGGATAATGGTATCGAGATGGTGCCAGAGGGTGTTCATGGTGTGGCTGACATCTTCGGGATCCATTGTTTCGGAGAGTGCGGTGAAGTTAGCGATGTCGGTAAAGAGAATGGTGACTTGTTTACGTTGGGGGTCGGTGGTGGCTGGTTGGGGGAGGGTATCGAGTTGGGCTTGGATACCAGCAATGGCAGCGTTAACGGCGGTGTCACCAAGAATAGCGCGTTGATTTTCAAGAGTAGCGATAGCTTGGGTTAGTTGCTCGTGAGTGCTCATAATCCTTCAAAGAGTTAGGTATAAAAAAGTTAACTGATTGGTAGAATTGTAGCACATACGACTGGTTTTTGGTACATTAGACAATAATTGTGACTATTTCATTTAGAAGGAACGTTTATGTTCTCATGGTTATGGCGGTTACCTCAATTTGATAATGCGGAAGAGTTACGTAAAGCTCGTTTGTTAAATAATATTTTAGTTATTGCGATTTCCACGTTAGGGGTGGCGTTAATTATATTGATATTGGTAGCGGAAAATTTAACATTTGAATCAGTGCAAACGTTGGTTTTGTTATTGGGTTTGATGTTATTGACGAAGGGGTTGCTGTTTTGGGGACGGGTTGATGGGGCTAGTTTTATCTTTTTGTCGGCGACGACTTACTTATTATTGAAAGATGCGTATGATTTTTCGGGGATTGTGGGGAGTGCATACATGGGGATGACGGCGGTGATTGTGGTGGCGAGTGCGTTGTTGGGGCCGTGGGTGGGGATTGGTTATGCTGGGGTGGCGGCTGGGTTTGGCTTGTGGTTGGCGTATTTACAGGCGAATGGGCTTTGGGAGATGAATACGATCAACCCATCTCCTTACTATTCTTGGTCGATACGGGCGGCGGTGTTTATTATTATTGCTCGATTGGTTAGTTATGTGATGGGGCAGTATGAGCAGATGTGGCAGAAGTCGGAAGCGCATAGTGCGGAGATGGTGGTGGCGAATGAGGCGTTGGAACGGGTGCGGTCGGAGTTAGAGGCGCGGGTTGTGGCACGGACATCAGATTTGGCGGCGGCGAATCGGGCATTGCAAGAGACGAATGAGCGTTTACAGCGTACGAATGTCGATTTAGAGGCGGCGAAGGTAGCGGCGGAAGCGGCGAGTGAAGCGAAAGATGATTTTATGGCGAATATGAGTCATGAGTTGCGGACGCCGATGGGGGCGGTGATTGGGATGGCGGAGTTGTTGGAGGAGACGGATTTAAGTGTTAAGCAGGCGGGGTATGTGGAGACGATTCAGCGGAGTGGGGAGAGTTTGCTGGGGATTATCAATGATATTTTAGATTTTGCGCGGATTGAGGGGCGGCAGGTGGTGTTGGAAAAACGGCCGTTTTCCCTAGCAGAAACGTTAACCAGTGTGGTGGACATGGTTAGTTTTGAAGCGGAGAAGAAAGGGGTTGGGGTGCGGATTGATGTCGATCGTCATGTACCGACGAAAGTGGAGGGGGATGGGTTGCGTTTGCGTCAGGTTCTGTTGAATTTGGTGCAGAACGGAGTCAAGTTTACGGAGAAGGGGGAGGTGGTTTTGCTGGTTCAGAGCCCGGACGAGGAGGAATCGGGTCGGTTACGGTTTGTGGTGAGTGATACGGGGGTGGGGATACCGGCTGAGCGGCAATCGCAGCTATTTCAGCCGTTTACGCAAGCAGACACATCGATGACGCGACGGTTTGGGGGGGCGGGTTTGGGGTTGGTGATTGCGCAGAAGTTGGTTGGATTGATGGGGGGGGAGATTGTGTTTGAAAGTGAGGTGGGGAAAGGGACGACCTTTGAGTTTACTATTTCGTTGCCAACGGTTTTGGCGAAGCCTGTTGCTGTTGCCGAGGGAGTGAGTCGGCCGCTGCTGTTGGCGGATAGATTGCCGTTAAATATTTTAGTTGTGGAAGACAATGAGATTAATCAGTTGTTGGCCACATCGGTTTTGGAGCGTTTGGGGTATGAGGTGGCGGTGGTGGCGAATGGGGCCGAGGCGGTGGCGGCGGTGGAGGGGGGTGATTATGATATGATTTTGATGGATTTGCAGATGCCGGTGATGGATGGGGTGACGGCGACGAAGCGGATTCGAGGGTTGGTGGGGATTGAGCAGCCGCGGATTGTGGCGGTGACGGCGAATGCGTCGGGGGAGGTGCGGGCCGAGTGTGAGGCGGTGGGGATGGATGGGTTTGTGGCTAAACCGTATCAGATTGCAGATATTGTGGTGGCATTGGAGGCGGCGGTGGGGTGATGTGTTGGCTAGGTGTGCCTAGGCAAGGATGAATTTGTGTGCCAGAAAGTGATGCCTTGGGGGAGTGAGGGCAAGGGAAGGTGGTCATCGGTGGCGGTGATGGTGCGGTGAGTGAAAAGTTCGGTGAAGGTAGTGTGGTTGGGGATGGCGGCGTGGGTGATGGGGAGTGGCTGGGCTGGGCGGGGCGTTTGGTGGCGGTGGGCGATGACGAGGAGACGTTCAGTTTGGGTTTGGCGTTGGTAGATAAGGGTGTGGGGCTCGATGGCGAGGAATTGGAGACTGCCTTGGCTGAAGAGAAGAGATTGGCGACGGAGTTGGATGAGGGTTTGGTAGAAGGCGAAGAGGTCGTGGTTCCAGTTGGCGTGATCGTCCCATGGCATGCAGTTACGTGAATTGAGGTGAGGGTCATCCATAAGCCCGATTTCTTCACCGTAGTAGAGACAGGGGACGCCAGGGAGGGTGAATTGGAGACCAGCTGCGAGGCGGTGGAGGGCATCATTGTCATCAACTTGTTGGCGGAGGCGAGGGATGTCGTGGCTACTGATTTGATTGAATTGGTGATGGGTGATGAGCCACGGGATGGCGGCGTGGTGTTGTTGATAGGTGGTGACGAAAGCGTGGGTGGGCCATGGTTGCCCACGGCCAATATGGTGCCACTCCCCATCATTCCAGAATTCTTGATAGCCGGTGAGCCAGTGACGGAGGGGGAGGGTGAAGCCACTGTAGTTCATGATGGCGTCCCATTGGTCGCCTTGGAGTTGGGGGGTGGCGTCGAAGAAGTTTTCGCCGACTAGATAGGCATCAGGGGCGGATTGTTTGATGGCTTGGCGCATTTGGCGGCTGATTTCGTCACGAATTTGGATTTGGTTTTGGCGGCCGAGCATGTTGGCAACATCGAAACGCCAGCCATCGGCACGGTAGGGTGGGAGGAGCCAGCGACGGAGAATGGCGTTAGGGGCTTGGTACATTTTTTGGCGGAGGAGAGGGCTGGTGTAGTTGAGTTTGGGGAGGGTGGGGACGCCGAGCCACATATGGTATTGGTCGGGATGGTTATAGAAGGTGAAGAAATCGGCTTCGGGGGCGTGGGGATCGGCTTGGGCGGTGGTGAACCAAGGATGGAGTTGGCCACAATGGTTGGGGACGATGTCGAGGAGATAGCGCATGTCTCGTTGGTCGAGGGCGTGGCGGAGATTGATGAGGGCTTGGTTGCCGCCGAGGGTGGGATCGACGTTGTCATAGTCGATGCCGTCGTATTTGTGGTTGGAAGGGGCGGTGAAGATGGGGTTGAGGTAGATGGCGTTGATGCCGAGGTCTTGGAGGTAGTCGAGTTTGCTGATGAGGCCGGGGAGGTCGCCACCGTAGTAGCGGGCGGGGAAGGGACAGTTGGGGTCGGGTGGTTGTCCCCAAGGGAAGGTGATGGGGGTGTGGCCGGGGTAGTGGCTACTGTGGGGGCCGGGGTTGAGGGTGGGGTCGCCGTTGGCGAAGCGGTCGGGGAAGATTTGGTAGAAGGTGATGTGGTCGAGCCAAGTGGGGGCTTGGTGGTTGATGAGAAGGCGGAAGTCGTAATGGTCGGGGGGGATGTGTTGGTGGGGGCCGAGGGCGTTGTAATGCCAGAGGCCGTCATCGGTATCGACGATGAAGCGGTAGTGGAGGGTGGGGGTTTGGGGGGTGAGGGTGATGTGCCACCATTGGGTGACGGAATCGTGGGTGGTTTTGTGGAGGGGTTGAATCAGTTTTTCGCCGTTGGGGCAGGTGCGGAGGTAGAGGGCGTGGATGGGGGCCGAGGGGTGGTGACGGATGCGGATGGTGAGGGGGGTGGTGTAGGTGGGTTGGGTGGGGGTGACATAGAGTGGGGAGCCATCATGGTGGAGAGATTGGAGCCAGAGCGGTAAATTTTGCATAGGGGAATCCTTTTTGGTTATGATTGGATTGGTGGGGGATTATATGCAGAAATGGGTGGTGGGGGCAAGTGGTAGATTTCTTATATGATAGTTGGCGAAGTGTAAGTTGGTGGATGATTGATGTCAAACATTAGAGGTGGTACGGTCGGATTGATTTTTCAGGAGTTTAAAGTTATAGTATTTAATAGAATGTAAGGGATGGTTCATAGTATTAATTGATGAAAGATTATTTTGTTGAGGTTGAAGTTGTGCTTGAAATATCGACACCGCGTTTATTAGCTATCTTAAACCCTAAAATAGAGCGGACGATGACATTGTTTACAACGGATGAACAATTGCCATCATCGGCGGAGTATTGGATGACGCGGCCAGGAGATGAACGTATTGCTGCATTAATAGCGACTGTAGGGGGTTCTAATATGCAACCAACATTGGATATGCTGGAATTTATTGGTTATTTGAATCAGTATGATGTTCGTTATTTAGTTATCGGTGGTTATGCTTTGGCCTTTCATGGTCATCCACGCTATACCAAAGACATTGATATATGGATTGAACGGACAGTGGCTAATAGTCGCAAATTAGCAGATGCATTACAAGATTTTGGGATTTTATTTGATGAAGAAGCGCAAAAAGCGTTTGTAAATGGTGGTCCAATACGAATTGGGTGGCCGCCTAATTTAATAGATATTGTTGGTGTTCCGCATGGGGTAGTTTTTGACGATGTGTATGAAGAGCGGGAAAAAGTCGATTTTGAGGGTTTGGAGATTGTATTTATCGGCAAAGATGGCTTGATTGCTAATAAACGGGCGACAGGTCGCTTGCAGGATTTAGCTGATATCGAGGCGATTGAGGGGACGGGGTAAAATAGGTGGGGAGGGAGAGAGCGATCTTTGTTACTAAATTTTAGTGACAAACGGCACTTGTTTTGTTTGTTAACTAACCGGCTGTTTTTTGTTTCGTTTAGAAACTTTGCTTCTTGCCTAGTGGCTGTTTGGTTGTGTTTGTGCCGAAAAGAGTTTTTAACCATGGTTAAAAATAAAGTCGTGGAGATGATCATTTTTAAATTAACAACTTTCCTTGTTTATTTAATGGAAGGTCGGCATAATGGGGAGTATGAGTGTATGGCCTATTGTCACGAAACGAATTGGTTGGGAACAGGGACGGTTGCCGGTACCGGCATGGCGTTATTGGTCTTGGCCGACGCTGATTTTGTCAGCGGCGGGTTTGGCATTGGGTTTATTTATGCTATTGCCACCCGTTTATTTGTTGATCCGGACGTTGGGGAGTGGCTCAGCAGCGCTAGGGATTTTGACCAAAGCGACGACAGTGGCGGCGTTGGGGCGGACGGTGTGGCTAGCGTTGGCAGTGACGACGGCGAGCATTTTGTTAGCGGTGCCATTGGCGTGGTTGACGACCTGTACTAATTTGCCTGGCCGACGGGTGTGGGCGGTGGTGGTGGCGTTGCCGTTGGTGGTGCCGAGTTATGTGGGGGCATATTTGTATGGTTCGATGTTTGGGCCGCGGGGGATGTTACAACAGTTTTTAGAGCCGTTTGGGGTGGAGAGATTGCCATCGATTTATGGGTTTACGGGGGCTTTCCTGACATTGACATTGCTGAGTTATCCGTTTATTTATTTAACGGTACGGGCGAGTTTGCGGCGGATGGATCCATCGTTGGGGGAAGCGGCGCGGAGTTTGGGGTTGAGTCCAACGGCCGTTTTCTGGCGGGTCACGCTACCACAATTACGACCATCAATTATTGCTGGGAGTTTGCTGGTGGCATTGTATGTTTTGCGCGATTTTGGGGCGGTGGCGTTGATGCGGTATAACACATTCACCTACATTATATATTTACAATATCAATCTTTCTCCGATCGGTCCTTGGCGGCGGCGTTGGCGTTGGTGTTGGTGGTGTTGA
The DNA here is from genome assembly GCA_035459145.1 of Anaerolineae bacterium. Taxonomy (GTDB): domain Bacteria; phylum Chloroflexota; class Anaerolineae; order Promineifilales; family Promineifilaceae; genus DATHYN01. The sequence goes on from DATHYN010000241.1 coordinate 9,404, forward strand.
CGGCGATTATTGTGACATTAGAAGTGCGGGCGCGGGGCCGAGCGCAATATGCGCGGACTTCGATTGGGACAGCACGGGCAAATGAACTGGTGACATTAGGTCGGTGGCGTTGGCCCGCATTGTTTTTCTGCAGTAGTGTGGTGACGGCGGCCTTGATTTTGCCCGCAATGGGGTTGTTATATTGGTTAAATCGGGGGTGGCAGCAGGGACAGGGGATAGATTTGGCTTTATTGCCGGCGTGGAATTCGGTGACGGTAGCGTTGCTGGCCTCCTTGGTGGCGATGGTGGCGGCGTTGCCGGTCGCAATTTTATCGGTACGGAAATCGAATCGTTGGACCCGCTTTTTAGAGCGATTGACATATGTGGGGTTTGCGTTACCTGGTTTGGTAGTGGCGTTGGCATTTATCTTTTTCTCGGTGCGGTATGCACGAGGGATTTATCAATCGTTACCATTATTGATTGCGGCGTATGTGGTTTTATTTGTGCCACAAGCGGTGGGGGCGGCGCGGACCTCTTTGTTGCAGATTCCGAAGAATTTAGAAGAGGCGGGGCGGAGTTTGGGGCAGAGACCAACGGCCGTTTTTCGGCGCGTCACGTTGCCGTTGTTGCGGCCAGGGGTGTTAGCGGGAATCGGTTTGGTCTTTTTAACATGTATGAAGGAGTTGCCGGCGACGTTGTTATTAAGTCCGTTAGGGTTTACGACGTTAGCGACGGCGGTATGGTCTAATTTAACTGAGGCGATTTTTGCGCAGGCTGCTTTTCCCGCCTTGGTAATTATTTTATTGTCATCGGTACCGTTGGCGGTGTTGACGTTGCGGGACAAGTAGGGGGATGGGGAGAATTTAAGTTAGGGCGGCGATAAGGAGCTCGAGAGCGGTGGGCATGTCAGTTTGGCCCGTTTTGACACCCAAGTCGATGTCGAGCAGGTGGCGGTAGATGTGGTGGAGTTGGGGGAGAGAGAAACCTTGGCTTTGTTTATATATTTTGCCAGCAACGAAGGGGTGCATTTTGAGTTCTTTGGCGATATCGGGCGGGCGTTGGCCGGTGTCAGCGAGGGCTTTGACTTGGATGAGGAGGCGGAATTGGCGGATGAACATGGCGAAGAGGTAGAAGGGGTCGGCGCCTTCATTGATTTTGCGTTGGAGGAGTTGGGCGGCGAGGCGACTGTTACGGAGGCCGAGGGCGTCGACGAGGTCGAAGATATTGGCTTCGGCGACGTAGGGGGAGAGTTTATTGACTTGGGGGAGGTCGATGGTGCCATCGGGGCCGACATAGAGGAGTAGTTTTTCAAGCTCTTGGTCGAGGATGGCGAGTTCCGCGCCGACATTGGCGGCGAGGGTGGCGGTGGCTTGGGGGGTGATAGCCCCCTTTTTTTGTTTGACGCGGTGGCGAATCCAATGGTCGAGTGCTTTGCCTTCGGGGAGGGGGAACTGTTTCTGATAGCCATTGGCGGCAGATTCAGCTAATTTGAGCATGGTAGAGCGACTGGAGACGGTTTGAGATTCGAGGAAGATGAGGCGGGTGAAATCGGGCATTTCGGGGAGGTATTTTTTGAGTTGTTTGATGGTGTCTTTGTCTGGTTTGTTGGTGAAGAAATCGGTGACAATGACGAGTCGTTTGGGGGCGAGGAAGGGGAAGGTGTCACAGTTTTGGCGGATGGTGGCGAAATTGAGATTTTTCCCATCTAGTTTGGTGGTATTGAGGTCGAGCATACTGGGGTCACCCAGCTGTTTTTTTAGTTTGTTGAGGGTTTCGTGTTGGGTGTGGGTGTCGGGGCCGTGAAAGATGTAGAACATGGTGGCTGGGGGTTTTAAGCGCGGGTGGTGATTTTGTAGGAGGCAGTGGGGGCATTGGTGGCGAGGAGGAGTTTGAAGATGCGGGCGACGATGGAGGTGCGGATGCGTTGGATATTGATAATTTCCATGTTGCCGAGGTCGCCTTCGGTGGTGTATTGGGCTTGGAGGTAGAGGCCGAGGGGGCGTGAGACGATCAGGCTGAGGGTTACGGCGAGAATGGCGTTGGGGAGGGCGCGGAAGAAGGTTTCGAGGTCAAGAGAAGATTTGCGGGCACGGTATTGCTCAAAGGCGACGACCGCTTGAGCGGTAAGGGTGGCGAGAAAAGCGGTTGTGAGCAGACCGGTGCCGCAATTGGGGTGGACGGCAAGCTGGTGTTCACCATCTTTCATGCGTTGGTGGGCCGTGTGAACGGCGTCATGGATAGCTTGTTCATCGATGTCACCATAAATATTAAGGTAAAAACCATTATGGGTTGCATTGCCCTGAACGCCAAAATTTTTATGTTTTTGGCTTAGAATGTGGACACTGGCATGTTCAAGGCCGTGATTGCGGCGGATACGGCTGATTAGTTGATTAGGCATGAGTTAAAATCCTTGTGTGGATAGAGTTGTAAGATAGATTGAAATTCTTGGTATAAGTAATGATAGCATGTGTATAAATAATGGCTTAATTATTGTCGAAACAGAGCAATTTAGCAAATTATAGGTTGAATTGGTTGGTATTCAGGGCAAAACAGATTACAATGAGTAGATACGGTTTTGCAAGGAGGTGCACTTGTGATGGATTTATTGGTTTCGCGAACTGTTTATTTGGAGGGGGAACAGTATGAACAAGAGCAAAAACGAGTTAGGTCAGTTATTACCTATGTTCTCGTTGCGCTGGCTATGACTAGTGGTTTGTCATTGCTTAATTCTTTGTGGTTTCGATATAGTTTTGAAGTAGTGCTTTTTTCATTAGGTCCATTATTGCTATACATTGCTTTGTGGCAGTTGACGGTGCGTGGTTATTACCGCTGGGCGGGTGTGGGGCTTACCTTTGTGTTATGGGCCTTAATGAGTTTAGCCATTTTTCGTTTTGGGGGGGTGCGATCGCAAGTAATGCCGAGTTATTTGATCGTTATTGTGGTGTCGGGTTTGGTGTGTACGCAAAGGGCTAATTTTGTTTTTATACTGTTAACGATTGTGAGCACCGGTGTTTTTTTCTGTTTAGATAGATTGGGGTTGGTTACGATTGATGTGGGGGCGACTTCAAGTAGTTGGAACTATTTGCTAACGAATGTAACGAATATTATTGCGGTTGCTTTATTGATTTATGTAGCGAATTGGGAGACGTATAAGGCGTTGTTTTATGCGTGGGAGGCGATTAGACGACAGAGGAAAGCGGAGGCTGTTTTGCAAGCACAACAGGATAATTTGGAGCAGTTAGTGGCGGAACGGACAGCTAAGCTGTCCGTTGCCAATCAGAATTTAGAAGCGTTTGCAACCACTATTTCCCATGATTTAAAGGCACCGTTGATGGCAGTTAACCAGTTGACGCAGGCAACAACGATAGAAAGTGATTATTTGTCACAAGAAGATATCCGATTGTACACGCAAATGGTGCAGGAGCAGATGGAACGTATGCAAACATTGATAGATGGTGTATTAGCGTATTCGCAAGCGTCTTATGCTGAAGATAAAGAGCAGGTGAGGCTAGATGAGGTGATACATTCAGTCTATGATTATTTGCCGCTATCAGATCATGTTGAGGTAGAAATAGAGTTGGGGAAAGATGATATGTATTTGTGTACAGAACGATTAAAATTAGTGCAAGTGTTAACGAATTTGATTGGGAATGGGATTCGTTATCATCGGCCGGAAGGGGGGTGGGTGCGAGTGCGGGTTATGGAAGAAAGTGTGAATTGGCTTCGTTTTGAAGTGGCAGATAATGGTTTAGGCATTCCACCAGAAGAGATTAATGGGTTGTTTGATATGTTTTTTATGGGGATACATAAGCGTCATGATAGTACGGGTATTGGCTTGGCGTTGGTTAAGCGGTTAGTGAACGAACAAGGTGGAGAAGTGGGGGTGAAATCAAGAGTGGGTAAAGGGTCAACTTTTTGGTTTACGTGGCCGGCTGGTATTGAAGAAGGTGAAGAGGAATGTGTGTATTAAGGGTCGAGGTGGGCGGTATCATTTAGACGTAGAAGGAGCGGTTGCCCATTGTCGATATGAATGATGGATAAACCGGTGTTACCACGCATGCGGAAACGGATTTCGGTGGCCATATCTAGGTTTAAAATATAAGCGATGAGGGCGGTGAGGGCACCGCCATGAGTGATGATGGCAATCATTTCATCAGTGTGGGGGGTGATGGTATCGTGCCAGGCGTGGATAATACGTTGTTGGAGTTGCTGGCCGGATTCACCATCGGGGGGATCGATGAGATAACGGGTTGTGTTGGGGGTAGCATCACCATATTGTTGATGGAGTTCATCGATGGTAAGCCCTTGAAATTGGCCTAAGAAGCGTTCGCGCCAGTTAGGGGATAGATTTAGAGGAAGATTGAGGGTGTGAGCTAACGGTTGAGCAGTAGCAACGGCTCGTTGGAGGTCGCTACTGTAGATGGTGGTGATGGGCCAGTGGGCGAGGCGTTGGGCAAGGGCTTGGGCTTGGGCGTGGCCAGTCTCATTGAGGGGGATATCAAGGTGACCTTGTACACGTCGTTGTCGGTTCCAATCGGTTTGGCCGTGGCGAATGAGGAGGACTTTGGTGGTCATGAGGTGGTTACGAGGTAGGGGGGCTTTCAGCTAAGCGGTTGACAATATCGACAATGGTGGCTCCATCAATGAGGGTGATGGGTTTGTCAGCGGCCCATTCGCGGGCGGCGTCAGAAATATCAGCGGTGGTAACGAGGAAGGCGTGGGCGGCGGCTTCGTGGATGAGGGTGCCGTATAGTTCACGGACGACATCGGGGCCGACGGTATTTTGGTAGCGTTTGCATTGGACGATGGCTCGTTTGCCGAGGGGGGAGACGAGTTCGAGGTCGACGCCGGCGTCGCCGCTACGGCCGCGAAGCGTGACTTTGTGGCCGTTTTGGCGGAATAGTTTGGCCGTATATTTTTCGAAGACGTAGGGGTTCATGGCGAAAAGTTGTTCACGGGTGAATTGAGGGACGGGGGGTGGGGGGCCAGTTTGGCGGTTGCGCCAAGCGAGGCCGAGCCAGACGAAGGTGAGGGTAAAGGCGCTGGCGGCTTCGAGGAGATTGAGTAGTTCTTGGATGAGGTTGGGGAGGAGAGAGAGCCATTGGGGGGACCAGAGCCAGCGGAAGGCGAGCCAGAGGGCAAAAACGGCCGTTAACCGCTGTAACAAACGCCAGCCCCATTGCCGAGCAATAGCCGGATCAATGGGTGGCGGTGGCGGAGGTGGTGCCTCGCCACGTTCAAATAGGGGGGGGAGACGGGTAAACCATTCAACACGTGTTAGCATGATACAAATCCTCGTAATTTGATGGGGGTATTGTAGCATAAAAGGAACATTTGTGCGACTGTTTTTTTGGGAGCTAGTTGAGTAGATTGTAAACAAAGTAATCTGAAATTTGCTGTTGTAATTATGTGTAGGTGTATTAAACTAAATATTGTCGACAGTTGATCTTGAAAATATGCCGTTTAATACGTTGAAGTTGTTAAGCTAAAAGTGTGAAATCTTTTGGTTAAACAACTTAGGGTAAGGTTTGG
>DATHYN010000242.1:0-11679 GCA_035459145.1 Anaerolineae bacterium
AACCGCGCCGCATACGCATCCCCGGCCAAATCGCGCAAATTAATCTGCCAATACGCTAACTCCATATACACCTGCCCCCCAATCTCTTCCCGATACCTCTGCAACCGAATCGCCCCCTCCCCCACCGGCATTAACATCATCACCACCGGCAACACCAACCGCTCCTTCAGCAATCGTAACAACGCATAATACTCAAACATTCGCGCTGGCATCTCCGTCTTTCGGCTCGCCTCAACCTCTACATGCAACAAAATCACCTCTGGTTGCCCATCCACCCGCTCCACCTCGGCCACCACATCCGCAATCCGCTTCAACGACTCCGGCAAATTCGTCACCACCTCCTTATCAATAAACGTCATCGTCTCCCAACGCAACAACGCCGCCTCCTCCGGTAAAAACAGCCCCATCACCTCCGGCAAAAACCGCCGCAACAACTCCTTAAACAACGCATCATGCGGTATCCGTGGTATCTCTCTCGTCATCAAAACCTCCTCAACGTAAAGTATCTCTCTTAAGTTATTATGAAAAAGGTTTTATAGCTTATTCTCGACAGCAAAAGTTATAAAACCTTTGTAACAATTACTTACTCAACGTTGCCCAACCCGTTTTGACGACATTCACGCATAAACAGGTATACTTACACGATATCTTTATCTTCAGCAAAGAGTACTCAAACCATAAGGAGCAACGACCATGAAACCACCTATCAAAACCGGACTTCTCGCTTTCGGCCTCTCTGGCCGCATCTTCCACGCCCCCTTCTTAGATGCCCATGATCGCTTTGAATTAACGGCCGTTACCGAACGCACCACCAAAGAAGCCCACCTCACCCACCCCCACCTCACCAGCTACGATACCGTCGACGACCTCATCAACGACCCCACCCTCGACCTCATCGTCATCAACACCCCCAACTACACCCACTTCGACTACGCCCGCCAAGCTCTCAACGCCGGCAAACACCTCCTCGTTGAAAAACCATTCACCGTTACCACCGCCCAAGCCGAACAACTATTCACCCTCGCCGAACAACAAAATCGCCATATCCTCCCCTACCAAAATCGCCGTTACGATAGCGACTACCTCTCCGTCAAAAAAATCATCGACGAGGGCCACCTCGGCCGCCTCGTCGAAGCCCACTTCCGTTTCGACCGCTACCGCTATACCATCAGCCCCAAAGTCGCCAAAGAAACCCCCGTCCCTGGTAGTGGTCTCCTCTACGACCTCGGCCCCCACCTTCTCGACGCTGCCATCTCCCTCTTCGGCACCCCCCTCTCTTGGACCAAACAGCTCGGCCACTTCCGCCCCCAAACCCAAGTCGATGATTACGCCCATCTCCACCTCACCTACCCCCAAGAACACCAAGTTTTCCTCACCGCCAGCTCCCTCGTCCCCGCTATCCAACCAGCCTTCGTCCTCCATGGCACCCAAGGCTCCTACATCAAACACCGCGCCGATGTCCAAGAACAACAACTTCTCGATGGCATCCTCCCCACTGATCCCATCTACGGTCACGAAGCCTACCACCACCACGGCCACCTCACCACCATCACCCCCGCTGGCCATAAACAAACCACCACCATCCCCCCTATCCCCACCTCCTATCTCCACCTCTTCGACGCTGTCTACAACACCATTCAACACAACGCCCCCTTCCCCATCACCCCCGATGATATCCTCACACAACTAAAAATCCTCGAAAGTTAACCCACAAACATGGACAAAACATTGACAAACTGACGGATTTGTGTTACAATTAAGGTATATATGAGTATATATGTAACAAAACTTTTAATTTCAATAAAGGAGTAAAATAATACATGCCTGCTAACAATAGTAGTCAATCCACTCTTCGTCATCTAACCCGTCTCTACCGTCTTATGACTGCTGGTGAAAAAGGATTCCGCACTGTGGCCGAGGGGGTGCGCAACCGTGGCCTAAAGGTATTACTCAAAAACTATGCTCATAAAAGAAAACAGTTTGCCCAAGCCTTACTCGCACAAATAAAAGAGTTGGGCGGCAACAAACCACGGGAAAGCATCATCGGTATGATTCACCGTGGCCGTATCGCCATTAAAACAGCCCTAGTTGTTGGCCCTCAAAGTCGCGAAAAAACGGTTCTTGGCGAAGCTCTCTTCGGTGAAAAAATCGCCTTACGAGCCTACAAATATAGCCTCAACCAAGATATGCCAGCCCCCATTACCCACTTACTCGAGGAACAGTATGACCATATCCAAGCAACCCGCCAAAACTTGGCTCGCTTATATGGCAAAGGGGACAAACAAACTGTTGTCCGGCTACTCGATACACCCGCTAATGAGGTCGCTATCGTTGACGCTTTGGAGGCCGAGGGCTTTTCACCGAACAAAATCGAAACGGAAGATTTCTCCCATGCCCTTAATCTCTATCAAGGTGCAGCACCAGCTACTACTATCAAAGAAACCGTTTTAGCCGGTGTCATCGGTGGCCTTATTTTTGGGAGCGCCACCGCTACCTTGGCTGGCGTAGCCCTCACATTACTCATCAACATTGCTACCACCACCATCGCCGCCCTAATTCTAGCTGGTACCACTTTGGGCCTCATCCTCGGCCTCATCCTCGGCTTCTTCATCGGCCTCGGCATATCTGAAGAAGATGAATACCTCTCTGATGATAGTCGCCAACATGGCCATACCCTCATACGTCTCCACACCACCCCCCAACGCGCTTCCCAAGCCGCCAAAACGATGTATGAAATCAACGCCATGGCCAAAGCCCAAACGCAATAACCACATAATGCAACAGGGGGGGAGCTGGAGCCATCACCAAACCAAAACAAAAACCGAATCAAATCAACTTCTAACTCAAACCAAACACACCCCCTACCAAATCACTACCCTTCCAACCACCCCCTCACCAATTAACCTGAGTTCGACAATTCACAGCTCCCCGCCCAACGTCATTTCGAGCGTAGTTCAATCCGCCCCACCCTCGACAAGCCCCACCCCTAAATTAAGGATTGAACGAAGTTGTGAAATCTACCCTAAAAATACTCCATCCAACTCTTACATCGGCTTAATTAATTATCAAACTCACGCAATTAAAAAAATCTGTCCAATCCCCAAAATCCGCGTCAAAATCCACCAAACATCATCAGACCACTCCCCAACTCAAACGAAACACCCCCTCTCTCCAACCAACCCAATCTATGCCCCACCCACCAAACAAAAAAAAAGCCCACCCCCATCATTCAATTGTACACTTCCCCCCCTAACTCCCTAACTTATATCCCCCGTAACGCGCCCACATCCCCCGCATCTTTAATCCGATAACTAAGATACAACATCAAGCTACCAAATAAGATTGCATAGGCACCTATGACCCACACCAACGCTAACGCTCCTGTCGCTGGCGCAAACATCAATAAGCCACCAAAGATAATTGACGCGATACCGCTCAATCCTAAGGCCCACTCATTGTCAATCTTCTCTCGCAACGACACAGCCGCCATAATCTCCATCACACCCGTCACCACAGCCCAAGCCGCAATCACATAAAATAGCGTAATGGCCGTAATTCCTGTCCATAAAAAGGCCGCTACTCCCGCAAAAATCCCCGCAAACCCTTCTAACAACAAAACCCACCAACGACGATTAGTGGCGCGATCTGTCACCCCAGCAATTAAAGCTGATACACCATCAATGAAAGCGTAAACCCCAAACAGTAGAACTAAAACGCCCACTGTAATATTCGGCCAAGCAAAGGCCAAAACCCCAAAGATAATTGCTAACACACCCCGTAGGGCAACTAACCACCAATAACGTGATAAAGTCTTATACATATACTAAACCAGCTCCTTTTGAACTAATTAAATCAATTTAATCTAATTATATCTCCCCTAGCTCAATCGACATGTATCGTCTATTCATTTTCCCGATATAGATTCCGATACATTATCACCCACCCGCTTGCTTCGCTTCCCCAATCTCCTTCGGCCACCAAACACGCATCACCGTCCCCACCCCCACCTCTGACTCAACCTCAATCTTACCCCCCACATCCTCAATAATCTTCTTCACAATCGCTAACCCCACCCCCGTACTATCAGCTGTATCCACTCCCTGCAACGTCTCAAAAATCTCGAATACCTTCTCGTGATGCTCCGCCGCAATACCCACCCCATTATCACTCACCGCCAATACACAAAAATCCCCTCGCTCCTCCCCACTAATCACTACCCGCCCCACTTCCTTATCATTATATTTAATCCCATTACTAATCAAATTAGCCAACACTTGCTCCAAACGTAACACATCCGTCGTCAATGTTGGCATATCTGGCTCAATCTCAATGGTAAATCCCTCCGGAATAGCCAAACTCATCAACACATCCTTCACAAACGAGGTCATCGCCACCGTTTCAATCTGCATCTTCATCCGCCCCGACCGCGAAAACGCTAAAATACCCGCTATCAACGCCTCCATCCGCTCCACCCGCTTTTCTAATAATGTCAAATACTCTTCACTATCCTCAGTTAATACCGGCTCTAGCTCTTCCGTTAACCACATCGTCAAATTGCGAATCCCCCGTAACGGCGCCTTTAAATCGTGCGACACAATATACGCAAAACGCTCTAACTCCTGATTTGTCGCGATCAATTTCGCCTGCTTCTCCTCCAACACCGCCTCAATTTTCCGCCGATACTCAATCTCTTCTTCTAATTTCTGAAATTGGCCTTGTAACTGCTCATACGCTTCCTGTAACTCATGCGCCGCCGCCCGAGCCATAAACGGCCGCAACAATCCCCGTCGTATCCGCGCCAACTGCCCCCCACCTTCAGGGACTTCAACCCGATAAAATGCGCTCCCATCCTCATTAATTGTCAATGTCACCGCCGCATCTGGCAACCCCACAATCCGTGGCAATGTCGTCAACGACCCTTTATTAACAAACAGCAACCCCCTCGGCGGTGGCCCATACCCCTCCTTCGTCCCAAAAGATAACGTTAATACCCTCGGCTCCACCTCCACCATCTCCGTCTTCAAACATTTAAATAAAAACTGATTAGGCCCCCTCGGCCCCCCCAACCAAAAAAACAAATCCGTCCCCGAAAACAATAAACGGGCTATCAATGTAAATGGCCGCGCCCACCGTGAATTCGTATACGCCGCTCCCCTCTCCTCAAAATCTTTGTCACTCATGAATGTCGCCGCTTCCGTCATCAACCGATGATACCCCTCCCAAGCAATCCAATTGCTCACATCCTGCAAATGATCTAATGGATACCCCGTCCACTCCTCCAATAAACGCGTTGGCATATCCCGTGCCTCTAACTCCTCAAACCAACTCGCCACCACCCGGCAAGACACATCTTTATTATTCGTTTGCGTCACAACTTTCATTTCACTCATCTTCCTAATTATAACGCCTCAACTTCATTTCGCAATATAATCACGTTTACGGCCAAGGCAATCGCATACTCGCCTTATTACATTCAATCTCTCACTAAAAACGCCCTTTTCGACCGGAGTTTGCCCGTTTTTCATTACTAATACGTTCCAAATCAGAAAAAGGGCAAACGGAGTGGAGAAATCTAAGAGTATGCAATTGCCCTACGTCTACAGCCCAATTCTTCAACTTCCCTTTCAAAAACAACCAATTTTCAGGTATAATACTTTACTTTTAAATAGCTTTTGCCCAACAGGAAATTAACTCGTATGCAACTCTACGAAAACATTCTCATCCCCCTGGATGGCTCAGACTTAGCCGCCACCGCCCTCCCCCACGCCACCACTATCGCCACCACCACCAACGCCAACTTGCATCTCCTACAAGTGCTTCCTACCCCCATCATCACCCGCAACAGCGCTATCCAACAAAGTATTCTTGAACTCGCCCATGGTGAAGCCGAAGATTATCTCCACGATATTCGCCGTCAAATCAATCAACCTATTGCCATCCACGTCCATGTCAGCCACGGCCGCACCACCCCCTCTATCCTAGACTACATCACCGATCACGCCATCGACCTCATCGTCATGTCCAGCCACGGCCACACTGGCCTAGCCAAACTACGCTATGGCAGTATCGCTGAAGAGCTACTTCAACAAGCCCCTTGCCCTATCCTCTTAGTTCGACACAATGATAAAGTAAATATATGAACACACCTCCTTATACAATTGTTTATAACCAACGTCGCTTCCAAAAAGGGCACGCCCTGATTGAAAAAGCCAGTGATGAAAAGGCGATTGTCGCCCAACAAATCGAATCAACTCTAAACAAACTCCATACGACCACCCGCCCCATCCCCATCCTCGATCTAGGTAGCGGCTCTGGCTTCATCTGGGAAATCCTCGCCCAACGCTGGCCCAAATGGGCCTCACAAATCGAGGTCTCTCTCATCGATAGCGCCGCCGAACAAATCGGCTTGGCCCAAACCCGCGCTTGGCGGCTCCCTTGGCTCAAGCCCACCCTCGCCGATGGCGTTATTTTCGTCAGTAACACCCCGCTCATCTATCAACTCATCACCTGTATCCACTTTCTACCCGGCCTAACCTACCCTCAACAACAAAAAACATTACAACAAGCATACCAACGCGTCGCTCCCGGCGGCGCCCTCATGCTCGTCCAACCCCACAACCAAAACCCCCTCTCTCTCGCCAAAAATGGACTCCACCAATATGTCTGGGGCGAAAAATATGAACGCCAATATACCGATTCTGATGATTGGCACAATATCGGCCCTCATCGTCGTACCAATCTAGCCAGTCGCCTCACCGTCTCCTCTGATGACATCCTCGATTTAGCCTACTTTCTCCTCGGCCACCGTGCCATCAATCCCGGCCTCAGCCCCAGCCAAGCCGCCGCCGCCACCCAATTCCTCAAAACCTACATGACCAAAACCGATGCCGGCTACCAACTCGACACCCTTAGCTCCTATGTTATCTTCAAACGCCCCCGTTAAACCATTATCTTTCTTCACATCTTGAAACTTTCACCACCCTTATCCGTATAGGCCACAGTATCGACTAATTATAAACTTTAATTCTTTTACAAGGAGTAAAAACATGTTTGATAATCTAATGAAAGGTGACCTCAACCCTAATACCGACCCCGCCATCGCTATCATTCTCGAAATTGTCGGTGGCTTAGTTGGCCTCTTCGGCCTCGGCTGGATCTACGCCGGCGACCGTGATACCGGTCTTGTCTTTCTCTTAGGTGGCTTACTCGTTCTCTGGGGTGGTGGGACCGTCATGGGTGTTGGCCTCTTCGCCTTGAGTGTCGTGACGTTAGGCATTGGTTCATTTCTCTACCTTTGCTACTGCTTTGTCCCCTTAATCGTCATCGGCTTCATCGCCTACTCCGCCATGAACCTCAATAATCGCCTCCAAGGCAAATCGATCTAATCTCAAAAGAGCCCTTCCCTTGTCTATATATAATGGAAGGGCTCTTTTTCTTATGCCCCCTATCTACACCATTCAGGTCAATGATGAACGTGTCTACTACCAGATGCGTCTGGTCGATTATCGCTCGCCCGCTCAGCTGGAACGTAATCGGCAAAACGGCCGTTTAGACGGCCCCCTCATGCTCATCATCCCCGGCCACGGCCAAACAATTAACGGCCCCTACCATCTAACCAATACCGCCGCCCACCTATCCCCCGCCCAAATCGCTTGGTGTATCGACCCCATCCCCACCATCGGCGGCGACCCCCTCGAAGCCCAAGCTATCAGCCACATCTTCCACCACCACGCCCCCCAACTCTTCCCCGACCTCCACCAACCACCCACCGCCACCCTCATCGGCTGGTCCCATGGCGGCAGTGAAGCTATCCGCGCCGCCACCTACGACCCCCAAACATTCCCCCAATGTATCGCTTTATGTACCACCGGCCTCACCACCCGCCCCCCCCTCGTCGTCATGGTCGCTTTTCTGCTTGAAGCCACACGTATCCTCGGCCTCGCTCTCCGCCAAACCGATTGGACCACTTTCGCCCTCACCCTCCGCCTCGGCTACAACGCCTCCCTCGGCGCCTTCCATGACCTCTACCACAGCCGCTCTATCCGCCGCCTCTGGGAAGATATCTGCTGGGCCGCCCAAACCATCCCCCTCCCCAACACCTACTCTGGTCAACTCGTCATCCAATTCGCCCAAGACGATTCCCTCATCCGTTGGCAAGATAGCTTCCCCCACGCCACCCCCACCACACTCCACCAACATGCCGCCGCCTACCAACAAACCCACTTCCCCCACACCAATCAACTCTTCCTCCAATGTCTGCCCGGTGCTCATGTCAACCCTGAACGCCACCCCACCCTTTGCCTCCAAACCGCCCTCGCCTCCCTCGGCCAATATCGTCACCCCCCTAACCATGACCATTGATCCTCTTCACTTCACTAACACAAAAAGAATCCGTACCATCCCCAAAATCCGCATCTAAATCTACCAAACATCATCAAATCAACTCCACCTTAGCTTAACAACTTCAACCTATTAAACGGCATATTTTCAAGATCAAATGTCAGCACAACCTAGTTCAATACTCTTAGAAAGGGGGGTGAGCTTTCCCCTTTTCATTTACCATATTACTTGTATAATAGAACAACTACTGATAATTGCATTACGGCTCACATAATTTAAAATAGGATGCTACCATGAAACATGATGCTACCATTTTGGTTGTTGATGATAACGAAGACGGGCGACGCATATTACAATCTCTACTTAAAGCACAAGGCTACCGCGTCTATCTAGCTGCCGATGGCTACGAAGCCTTAGAACAGGCAGAACGTACTATGCCCGATCTTATCCTCCTCGATGTAATGATGCCCGGCATCGATGGTTTTGAGGTTTGCCGTCGCTTGCGCACCAATCCTCGCTTAGCAGAAGTACCCGTCGTAATGGTCACCGCGCTTGATGACCGCCCCGCTAAATTACAAGGTATCGAATCTGGCGCCGATGACTTTGTGGTCAAACCATTTGACCCTGTTGAACTAACCGCCCGCGTCCGTTCTATCACTCGCCTCAACCGCTACCGCCGTCTGCTCCTCGAACGCACTAAATTCAATTGGGTTGTCAAACAAGCGGATGATGGCTATATCGAACTAGGCGATGATGACCGTGTCATCTATGCCAATCCCCAAGCCCGCCGCTTCCTAGACCTCCCCCTCGATGAATCTGATGACGAAATCATCGATACCCCCTTCCTCGCCCTCGTCCAAACACAATACAATTGCGAACCTCAACAATTATGGGCCAACTGGCCTGACCCTGACCACATCCTCGACCCCCGCTACCTCGTTCGCCCGGAAACCCCTCACTCCCGTGCCCTCTGGCTCCAAGTCGATCTCATCAAAAGCTCCTCCTCCCTCGGCGACCGCTACCTCATCCGCCTCCGTGATGTCAGCAACGAAGTCAAAGTCCAACGTAATCAATGGACATTCCACGCCCAAGTAAGCCACAAACTGAAAACCCCCCTCTCCCTCATGACCGGCTTCCTTACCCTCCTCCAAGAAGATTTAGACACCACCGCCCTGACCGGCATGCAAAAAGATCTCTTTGATCGCGTTTTCCGCAGTGCGATGCGTCTGCAAGAAGAAATTGTCGGTATCTTCGATTACATGGAATCACCAGACATGCTCACCCCCAGCCAAGGTGTCACCCCCTTCTCCCACCTACCCGCCACCTTGCGTACCATCAGTGAAAATTTCAAACTCATCACCCTTCACATCAATAAAGAAAATATCCCCGAGCAAAAATTTGACCTCGCTATCAGTACCAAAGCTTTAGAACTTATCTTATGGGAACTGGTGGAAAATGCTCAAAAATTCCACCCCGAACGAAGCCCCACCGTTGATGTCAACCTTAGCTGGGTCGAAAACAACAATCAACCCTTACTTTGTCTCAAAGTTGTTGACAATGGCGTTAATCTTCCCCCTGAACAATTAGCCCGTATCTGGATGCCTTATTATCAAGCTGAAAAATATTTCACGGGCCAAGTCAAAGGTATGGGCTTAGGCTTATCGATGGTTGCCTCTTTCATTTGGGAAATCGGCGGCCGTTACCGTATGTATAATCGTGATAATGGACCAGGCGCTATCGTTGAACTACATATCCCTGTCCATAAAAAAGGAGATGCATAATTAATATCTGGCCAAATTCTCTCATGCGACCGCTTCGGTTACTTATTGCTGTTCTTTTACTGGGTATCGTTGTAGGCCACATTCAGCCAGCCACAGCTCTCTTCGCCGCCCAACCCCCACCACCATCCCCCTACACCCTCACCGACCAACGCTTTGCTTTAGGTGGTGGCTATAATTGGTACGCCCCTATCCCCCTCAACACCAAATGGGTCTACCATTGGGGCATTGATATTCAGCAAAACTACCTCTTCCGTGAAAATTACGAAACCTTACTCATCGTTGGCGACCCAACATCCCCCACATTCGACCCCTGTCCTGATGGCCAACCCGCTTACGATAACAATGGTATCCCTCTTTGTGGTTTCTATGACCGTATCCCCGCCATCACCGCTTCCAATCCCGGCGCGTGGTACGCCATCGGCAACGAACCAGACCTCAACAATATCCCCCCCGATGAATATGTTCGCTGGCTCCACACCTTCGCTACTGAAATCTTAACCCACGACCCTGAAGCCAAAATCTCTTTCGGTGGCCTCTTCTACACGCGTTACCGTTCCCAAACTGGTTATCTCTATGATTTACCTAATTTGTTGGATAAGGGGACGGCCGAGGGGCAATATTTCTACAACAATGTCATCAAACCTGATGATGACCCCGCGACCATCGTTCTCAAAGAAGAAAATGCTTACCTCGCCTACATCCTCCAAAAATACCAAGATACCTACAACCAACCCGCCCCTTTCCACTGGTACAATATCCATCCCTACGCCATTGGCTACAATCCCCGCGATGGCATCTTCAATGAAAATCCTGTCGAGGCCACTATCGCTAGCATCGAAAACATGCGCGCCTTTATGGCCCTTCCCTTAGCCAATGCCCAACACAAACCGTTAATCATCACTGAATACAGCATCATCTGGGAACCGTGTGGCATCGGTATGACCGATTTCCAACAATTTATTCAAACTTGTGACCAAGCCGCCACCACCCCTGCTGGCAACGACCCCGCGATCCATCGCTCCCAAGTTGAATATATGAATGAAGTCACCGCCTATCTCGCTACCACCAACCATGTTCAACGTTGGTTCTGGTTTACCGCCAGCTACCTCGATGATATGGGTGACGCTGATCGCTATAACGCACATAGCGCCACCATCTTTATGCGCGATTTAGATAATCACCGGCTCAATACCCTCGGCACCACCTATCTCGACCTCGAAAACCGCTGGCGCGACAACACCCGCCCCACCCTCAACGCCACCATCCGCCCTCAAACCGATAGCTACCAACTCACCTTTACCGCCACCGATACAGGTCGAAATCCCAGCGGGATCATCGCTTACTGGTATGGCTACAGCAGTCGCCCTCTCACCATTGACCAACCCCTCGATGTTAGCCCCCATTGGCATAGTGACCTCTCCATCACCACCCAACACCAAGCCTCTATCCCCTTCCCCACGGCCGATACCGCCCCCCTCTACCTCAACCTCGCTGTCCAAGATGCCGCCGGTAATGTCACCTACCAATACGAACTCTTACGCCCCGGCCAAGCAACCCC
>DATHYN010000243.1:0-2659 GCA_035459145.1 Anaerolineae bacterium
CGATATAGCGTGTAATTGACCAGATAATTGAGGCGCCCATGAAGTAGAGGAGGAGGCGTTCTGACTGTTTTTTGTTTTGTTCACGCCAATAAAGAGTAATTAAGAAAAAGAGGTAAGCGACGGTGACAATGAGAGGTAATACGCGCGTTACATTAATCATAATTCGTTAATACTCAGGGCTCACTTTATCTATTTAACTGTATTAAACTAAATAAGCGCGGCATTTGATTGTGAAAATATGCCGTTTAATACGTAGAAGTTGTTAAATCAGAAGTGCAGAAATTTTAGGCAAAACAACTTAAATAAGGAAGCAGGTTAGGGCATTGGTGGGGATGCCCTGAACCTGCTAGCGGAGAGAGCGGGATTCGAACCCGCGATTCCTCTCGGAATACACGCTTTCCAAGCGTGCGCACTAAGCCACTATGCGACCTCTCCAAATTGGCTTATCGTATAAATTATATCAAACGCTGACCGTTTCTGCCAACCTTTTGCCCAATCATTTTGAAAATTGATGGTTTTGGCCATGATTTCGTATCGCATTCTGTGGCAGAGGGTGATATACTTTGGGTTGGCAAATTATCGATTTATATTATTTGCTGAAGTTGGTAGATATCGTTATAAAAATAATTCCCTATTTTCCACGAGTTTACCCCGTGCCTGATGATGCTCAAGCTGTGTTATCAGGTTTTTTCATATAAGCCCTTTGTTAATGATTAATATAATTTTGCTAGCCAAGCGGTGATTGTCACTGGTTGGTTTGTGGCCTTTGCTGGCAGGGTAGCGGTATGTAAGTAGCGTTATGTTGTGGTCGGCTTGGGTGCTATCGGAACAAAGTATGTTGAAGGAGTATAGTCATGAAGATTTTAGTAATTGGTGGTGGTGGTCGCATTGGTTCAGCTGTTGCTTGGGATTTGGCGCATAATGAGGCGGTGACCCAAGTGGGTGTGAGTGATTTGTATCCATCTGGGATTGAGCGTACCTTGAATTGGGTTAAGAGCCCGAAATTGGTGGGGCATCAGGTGGAGATTTTAGATCGTGGGGCGGCGGTGGCGTTGTTGCAACAGTATGATGCGGCGGTGATTTGTGTTGTTAACCGGAAAGCGAGCTATCAGGCGGTGGAAGCGGCGATTGAGGCGGGGGTTCATGCGGTCGATATCTTGGAAGAGTATCATCGGCGGCCGGATCAGTATGAGACGGAAGGGTTGATTTTGCCGGAAGGGATGGATTGGGACCGTTATGGGGATTGGTTGCATGAGCAAGCGCAAGCGAAAGGGGTGACGATTTTAGATGGGATGGGTTTTGCGCCTGGTTTGAGCAATGTGGCCGCGGGGGAAGGGATTCGCAAGTTAGATAAGGCGGAAAGTGTGGTCGCCCGTGTGGGTGGGATTCCAGCGCCAGAGATTGCGGAGCAATATCCATTGCGTTATATCATTACGTGGAGTTTTGAGCATGTATTGCGTGAATATATGGTCAAAGTGAATGTGCGTAAGAATGGGGAAGTGGTGGAAGTAGAGGCGACAACGGAGTTGGAGCCATTCCAGTTTACAGAGTTTGGTAAAGATGAGGCGTTGGAATGTGCGGTTACGCCAGGGATGCCTAGCTTTATCTTCACACGGCCAGAATTGAAAGAGTTTTCGGAGAAAACGGTGCGTTGGCCGGGGCATTGGCAAGGGATTTTGACGTTGAAAGAGTGTGGGATGTTAGATTTGGAGCCGGTGGAAGTGCCGGGTGGTAAAGTGTCGCCGCGTGATGTTGTGGCCAAGATTTTGAGTGAAAAGTTACAGCCGAAAAATCCAGAGCATGATGTTGATGTGTGTGTGATGTGGACGAGTGTGACGGGGGAAAAAGATGGGAAGCGGGTGCAGATGGATTATCATTTGTGGATGGAAGCGGATCCAGCTGATCGGTTGTCGGCGATGGCGCGGACGACGGCGTTTCCGGCGGCGATTGGGGCGGTGATGTTGGCCGAGGGGCGGATTAAGGCGACGGGGATTGTGCCGCCTGAGGATGGTATTGATAGTGAGGCGTATCCGCATTTTGTGGCGGAGTTAGCCAAGCGGGATATCATCATTGGGGAGAAGATGACTGTTTTGTAGTTGGTTTTTGGTGTGGGGAGCTAGGGGGGGAGCTAGTTCATGCGGCCGAGGAGGGTGTATTTGGCGCGGATGGCGTTGAAGTAGAGGGGGTCGATGACGAGGGCTTGGTTGTAGCATTGGAGGGCGGTTTGGTAGCGGCCTTTTTGTTGGTAGATGCGGCCGAGGTTGTAGTAGGGGTATTGGGGGGCGTCGTAACGGACGGCTTTGGTTGCTTTTTCGAGCCATTCGATCGCTTCGTCTAATTTTTCTAGTTCGATGAGATAAGCGCCGATATCGTTGTAGGGATTGCCATAATCGGGGTCGATTTTGATGGCTTCGTGGCACATGTCGATGGCGTCTTGGTAGCGGCGGAGGAGGCTGTAGGTCCAGCCGAGGAAGGTGTAGGCTTCGGGGAGGGGATGGGTTTCGATAGAGCGTTGGTAGAGGTAGATAGCTTCGGTGAGGTTGCCGCGCATTTGGTTTTTGTAAGCGCGTTCAAAAAGGACTTTGGCTTGTTGTTTAGATATTTCGTTACTCATGTGGATAGTGTATCATGAGAGAGGTGGGGGGGGCAAGCTTTTGGG
>DATHYN010000244.1:0-4535 GCA_035459145.1 Anaerolineae bacterium
CGGTCAAAACAAGTGTCAATTTTTGAAAATACTTTGTCCGCGACGGATAAATATATTTAATCGGAACAAAAACCATTATCCCTAAAAAGGTAATAAAACCAAAATTAACCCAAACCGGCCAGCCCAAAAAGAATAAGTAAAAAACCGCTAAGTTCCAATACGACGGAAACCCTTTGAAATAATGATCATCTGTCTTGGCATCTCCTTGACTAAACTGATACGCTGATGACAATACAATCGTTGATACACCCAGAAGTTCCCATCCAGCTGGTAATAGATAAGTATTATACAAAATAAAGGCTGGTACCAATACAAATGTAAAGTAATCAACCATATTATCTAATAAAGCCCCATCAAAATTGGGTAAAACAGATTTAACTTGCGCTCGGCGCGCCAATGTCCCATCAATACTATCAATAAATATGGTTAACATCATCAATAAAAAGACCATCGTCCACCGCCCTTCCATAACGGCCACTAAGGTCAGCACCCCCCAAATAGCACCACTTGCTGTTAATAAGTGCACCCCCCACGCTGTCGCTTTTTCGCGGCGCGTATAGCTACCTTCATCTATAATCCCATTCATAATTGCCTTCCTTTGTTGACAAATATACTTCACAACAATGCCAACCAGCATCAATAATGAATTAATCACTATCATTTGGTTAGCACTACTATAAGTATACACGATAATATCTAATTTTTAGGCAATCAATTTAAGAAATAGTCAATTTCGCTCAAAATGGCCACCAAGTAAGGATGCCGATAGCGACTAATGTAACTGTTATATTATCAAAACCACCTAAGGAAATGGCTTCGGTAACGGCCGTTACCACCCCCACCACCACCGCCACCAGCAAAACCTCGACCCCCACCACCACCGACTCACCACCCACCAGCCACAATGCCGCCCCCACCGCTAACACTGTCCCCACCAAAAACGCCCCACTCCCTTCCCACGTGCGCTTATGCCCCCGTACATAATAAGCATGACGCCCCCACCGCCTACCCACCACCGATGCCAACCCATCCCCCCACGTCAACGGCATAATCGCCGCCACCAACAACGGCGGCCACTCCCATAACCACCATACCGCCACCGCCGCCACCCACGGAAAATAAACCGTACCCAAATTTCCTTCATCCTCACTCGCCATCGCCGGCAACAATCCCCAATACCAATCGGCTAAATTAATAAACCCAAATAAAACCGCACACCCCATAAATACCCACGGCTCTTCAAATACCCACGGCACCAACCAAATCATCATCCCCACCCCAATATGTATCACTTTACGTGTAAACCCCGCCCCATACCCCCGCCAACGACGTAACCCCTCGGCCACCCCAATCACCACCACAATATAAACCAAACAAATTAATAACCCATCCCCATCAGCCCGTAACCATTGTGCAATCACCACCACACCTACACAATTAAATGTTGATATAACATATCTAAATCCAACTCTTCCACCACCGTATCATGCGTCTGCAATGTTAAACCAGCCGCCGCCGCTCCCAAACGCACCGCCTCTAATACCGCCATCTCATTCAAAATCCCAAAAATCAACGCCGCCGTTACCGCATCTCCCGTCCCTGTACTATCCACCATCTCACTATAACGCGCCGGAATATACCCCGTCTCGTCTGTCGTCGCATACACCAACCCAAAATCGGATAATGTCACCACCGCTATCCGCACCCCCGACTGTACCATACGTCGCGCCACCGCCAAACTCGCGTCCGGATCAAAGCCCTCAAACGGTTCATCATACAACGCAACCGCTTCCACCTCATTTGGCACCGCTAAATACAGCTTATCCAAATATGGCTGTAATTTATACGCCAATCGCGCCGATGACGGATCCGCACACACTCGTACCCCATATTTATGCGCCAATGTAAATACTTGGGCCAATGCCCCATCACTCAAACTCCCATCCACCACCACAAAACCAGCCTCCGCAAATAAACCTTCCTGCTCCGCAATATACTCCGCCGTAATATGCCTCATCACCCCCACATCATCCATCGCCACCATTAATTTTCCGTTGACTTCTAAAACCGCCATATACGTCCCCGTCCGCTCCCGTGGCAACACACGTACATAATCCATGTTGACCCCCGCCGCCGCCGTACTCGCCATCAACCGCTTCCCTGTCTCATCTTCCCCTACCGTTGACACCAACCGCACCTCTATCCCCAATCGGGCTAAATTCTCAGCCACGTTTCGCGCCGTCCCCCCGCGAGCCGTCGTAATCACTGCCGGATTCGATGTGTCCGAATCTAACCCCGATATCGGTTTTCCTTTGATATCTAGTAACATCGCCCCTATTAATAGCACATACTGCTCTTCGCTCATCCTTACGCCTCGCTACTCATTTATTATTAACTTAAAAACCTCTGTGGCTTTATCTAGCATGATAACTACCAAAAACCACAGAGGCTTACATTAACTAACGACCAACTTATATATGAATCGGATCCCCTTCCACACCATGCGCCGCTTCCATCAACGCCTCACTCAACGTTGGATGCGCATGAACATTACGGGCAATCTCCTCGGCCGTTAACTCCGCCATCTGCGCCAACGTCAACTCCGGCAACAACTCCGTCACATTCGGACCCACCATATGTGCCCCTAATATCTCACCGTAACGTGCATCAGCAATAATCTTGATGAACCCATCCCGCTCACCCAAACCCAACGCTTTACCGTTCGGTTGGAATGGGAATTGGCCCACATTCACTTCATACCCCGCCTCTTTCGCTTGCTCTTCCGTATAGCCAAAGCTAGCCACTTGTGGCTCCGCATACGTCGCCCGCGGCATCATCCGGTAATCTAACGTCGCCGTCGGATGTCCCGCAATCGTCTCCGCCGCAATCAGCCCCATCGCTGAACCTACATGTGCTAACATCAACTCCGCCGTCACATCCCCAATCGCGTAAATGCCAGGGACGTTCGTGCGCATATTGCCGTCAACTTTAATTCCCCCTTTCTCATTTAACGCCACCCCTACCGCTTCTAAACCGATATTTTCAACATTGGGCACAAAACTGACCGCGACCAAAACCTGATCCACTTCTAAAGAAGTGCCATCTTCAATCTCAACCAACACTTTGTCCCCTTTGCGCTCCACTTTGCTCGTTTTCGTCCCTGTATGAACCTTAACCCCCATCTTTTGGTACGATTTGGTTAACACTTGGCTCACTTCAGGCTCTTCCGCTGGCAATAAACGAGGCATCAACTCTACTAAATGCACCTCGGCCCCATAATTAGACCAAATATACGTAAACTCCACCCCAATCGCCCCACCACCCACGACTACCGCTTTCTCCGGTACGGTCGAGCTCGTAATCGCTTCAATATACGTAATAATCCGCTCCCCATCCGTCTCCAATCCCGGCAACTGGCGCGGCCGCGCCCCCGTCGCCACAATCATATTGTTTGCTTTTAACGTCTTCTCCCCACCTTCATTCAACGCCACTTGCATCGTGTCCGCCGCTGTTAACGTCCCCATCCCTTCATATACATCAATCCCGTTCTTTTTCATCAAGAAACCAATCCCTTTGACCAAACGGTTAGAGATTTGACGGCTCCGCTTAAAAGCAACCTCATAATCTAATTGCAAATTATCAAAACTAAATCCAAATTCACGGCCACGATGGTTCAGCGTATGCGCCACATGCGCTGTATGCAACAACGCCTTCGACGGAATACAGCCGATGTTTAAACAAACACCGCCTAACGCCTCTTTCTCCACAATAGCTGTCTTTAAACCTAATTGCGCTGCCCGAATAGCGGCTACATAACCACCAGGACCTGCTCCTAACACAATGACATCATATCGATCGGTCATACTCTGCTCCATTTTTTAAACTATTCTCAATAATCATATCGATCTCGGCCACGTTCTCCATAAAGCCGCACCAAAACCGCTACTTCTTAAATCTTGTCAGCTCATTTTCTTGTCCGCTAACAACCGGCTTCTGCCCCATATCTTTACTTATTATATCCATTTACGCTAAAATTGCCCGTCTCCTAACGTTAAGATAAACTGAACGTCTTTTTCATTCTGCCCACATCTTGTTATAATCATTCCTGTTATGGGTGGATTTCCTTTATGGACATTACTGGGCATGGGTTTGTCAATTTTAGTCGCTCTGATTTTAACAGGGTTAGCTTTAATCACACAATCCCCAAGCTCTATTCGACGATTTGGACTGACAGGCTTTCGCCTTGAACTCCCTGTACGAGCCTTAAATGGCTATACTTTTGCTTGCCTCTTACTCACCATTGGCTTCTTCATCGCCGGCGTCCCCCTCGGCCCCACCCCCACCCCTACCCCAGACCCTAACACCATCGCCAACACTGTCACCGACATCACCCCCTCTCCCACCCCACCCAATAACACAACCGAAACCGATTCCCCCGCCCCCACTATCACCATCCTCGCTACCCTCCCCACTAACAATACCAATCCCACACCCTCTACCACACCTAACACAACCACAAATAATACTGACCCTGT
>DATHYN010000245.1:0-28826 GCA_035459145.1 Anaerolineae bacterium
TGGCGGGCGGTTTGTTCGGTGGGGGTGGGGAGGCCGGGGGAACTGCTTTCGAGGATGAGGGTATTGATGCGGTGGGGGTAGTGGATGGCGAGGTAGAGGGCGAGGCGGCCGCCCATGGAGTAGCCGAGGAGGTTGATTTGGGGGAGGTTGAGTTGGTCGAGGAGATTGATGATATCGGTGGCGGCGTGGGGCATGGTGTAGCGGGCGGGGTTGGGGGGGAGGGGGAGTGGCCGTGGCCGAGGAGGTCGATGGCGAGGTAGGGGATGTGGGGGTTGAGTTGGTTGATGATGGGGAGCCAGTTGGCGTGGGAGCCGGTGAAGCCGTGGAGGAGGAGGAGGGGAGAAACGGCCGTTGTTTCCTGAATTGGCGAGTACAGTACAAAATAGTTGATTTGATTAGCAGTTAGGGAAAGAGAGTTCATCAGACAAGCCTGTATTTGAAGTGGTGGAACGAAAAATAAGGGATAAAGTAACTGGCGTATAAATGTTATCCGAGATTTGGTATAATGTAAAGGTAGGTTTTTATTGTGTAGCCAAAAAAGAGATAGTGTTTTATGACACGTATTGTTGATTTGTTGCCGTTTCAAATTGAAAGCCATCGTTTAGAGGCAAAGCCATCATGCCGGGTGATGGAGCCAATTGGTGATGGGGAGAAGGATATTGCTTTTTTGCTGAGTGGGCCGAAAACGACAAATTATGGGCGTTGGTATGATACATATGACGGGGATATAGAGACGGGGAATGATTGGTACGCATTGCAGTGGGCGGAGCCGGTTAGGTTAAATTGTTTTTTCTTTATGCATGGCCCGATGTTTTTTGAGGCGGGTTGGTTTGTGGCGATTGATTTTGATTATTGGGATGAGGAGAAGGGGGATTGGCAAGCATTGGAAACGTTCCAGATAACGCCGGCATATGATTATCGGGATGAGCGTGGGGGGCGGCGGCCGTACGAGAGTTTTATGGCCCGGTTTGAGGTGGTGAAGACGCGGGGGATTCGGTTGCGGGGGGAGGCTGGCGGATTAATTAAGATCACGACGATGGCTTTTTTGGCGGCGGGGATGTTGGGGAAAGATGAGGCGACGGCGTACCATGAGGCGTTGCGGATGCCAACGCCGGCCTTTTTTCAACTGTTATCACCGAAGCGTATTTGGAAATTTATTCAGCGGTGGCGGCGGCTAACAGGGATTGCGTTTGATTTGCAGTTGCAGGAGCAGTTGGGATTGGATCATTTTTTGGATGGGGAAGATTTTCAAGAGTTTCATGCGTTGCAAGCGGATTTATTAGAAGATCCAGATGGGTTTTATCAGATTTTAGGCAAGTTGATGGGGTGGAGTGAATTTGGACAACCGATAATTGATACGCGGGTATTGGCTTATCAGAGCAAGCGGGTGGAGATTTATCCGTATCATGGTGGGTTAGCGTGGGTGATTGTGCCGATTGTGGTAGATGGGGAGGTGTTGGGGACGATTGAAAATCGGAATGTGATTATTATTGACGAGCCGGATATGGATTGGCATGAGGCGTTTGTGGCGGCGAAGAGTGAGGCGGAGCGAGGGCGTTATTTTGAGGCGTTGGCGCGGGTGCCCCGTTATACGGAGGCGGAGTTAGATAATATTGTGGGTTTGTTGGATGAGGTATTGTTGTTATTGGAGGAGCAGATACAGCGTAATCGGGAAGTGGTGGCGTTGAAGGAGGCGGCGGAGGCGGCGCAGGCGGTGGCCGAGGCGGCGAGTCAGGCGAAGAGTGAGTTTTTGGCTAATATGAGTCATGAGATTCGGACACCGATGAATGGGGTGATCGGGATGACCAACATTTTGTTGGGGACAACGTTGACGACACAGCAGCGGGATTTTGTGGAGACGATTCGGCATAGTGGGGAGGCGTTGTTAACGGTTATCAATGATATTTTGGACTTTTCTAAGATTGAAGCGGGGCAGATGTTATTAGAGATGGTGCCGTTTGATTTGCGTTATTGTTTAGAGTCGGCCTTAGATTTGGTGGCGGGGCAGGCGGTGGATAAGCAGTTGGATATGGGGTTGGTGATTGAATCATCGGTACCGGGGGCGTTACGGGGGGATGTGACACGGTTGCGGCAAGTTTTGGTTAATTTATTAGGCAATGCGGTTAAATTTACGGAGCGGGGAGAGGTGGTATTGAGTGTGAAGGTGGCGGAGCAGGGGGAGGCGGTGGCCGAGGGAGGGGATGGTGATTGGTATGTGTTGCAGTTTGGGGTACGGGATACGGGGATTGGGGTTCCGGCCGAGAAAGTGGCTAGTTTATTTGATGCGTTTACGCAAGTAGATTTATCGACAACGCGGGAGTATGGGGGGACAGGTTTGGGGTTGGCGATTAGTCATCAGTTGGTGAAGATGATGGGGGGGCGGATGTGGGTAGAGAGTGTGGTGGGTGAGGGGTCGACTTTTTATTTTACGATTAGGGGGGTAAAGGCGCGGTATAGTCAGCCGATTTATTTGAATCAGAACCAGCCACATTTGCAGAATCGGCAAGTGTTGATTGTGGATGATAATCAGACGAACCGGAAGATATTGGCGTTGCAGACGGAGGCGTGGGGGATGACGCCACGGTTGGTGGCATCGGGGGCAGAGGCGTTGGCGTTGTTAGCGGCGGGTGAGCGGTTTGATTTAGCGATTTTGGATATGCATATGCCGGAGATGGATGGGTTGATGTTGGCGGAGGCGATGCGGCGGGGGGGGGAGGGGGCCGAGTTGCCTTTGATTATGTTGACGTCATTGGGACAGCAGGGGCATGATGAGCGGATGAATCATTTTTCATCATTTTTAACGAAACCGATCAAAGCGTCGCAGTTGTATGATGTGATTTTGCAGACGTTGGCGGTGGAGGAGGGGATGGCGGCTGATTTGGTGGCGGAGCAAAGTGAAGCTGGTTTGGATGAGCGGGTGGCGGAAAAGATGCCGTTGCGGATTTTATTAACGGAAGATAATGCGATTAATCAGAAGCTGGCGTTGTTGACATTGAGCCGATTAGGATATCGGGTGGATGTGGCCAATAATGGCTTAGAAGCGGTGCAAGCGGTGCGGAGGCAGGGGTATGATGTCATTTTGATGGATTTGCATATGCCAGAGATGGATGGGTTTACAGCTACTGAGCGGATTCGAGCGGAGATGGGGGCGGCGCCGCCGTATATTATTGCGATGACGGCGAATGTGTTGGCGGGAACGCGAGAGAAATGTTTAGCGGTGGGGATGAATGATTATATTAGCAAGCCGTTTCATGTGCGTGATTTAGTGATGGCTTTGCGTGAGGGGGCGTTGTTGTTGGCGCGGCAGGATGGGGAGCGGGTTGTCGAGATTGAGGAAATGGTTTTGGCTGAGGGTGTGCAGGAGGCGAAGGAGGAGGATGACGTTGGTGGGGAGGAGGCGGTTAAGATTTTTGAGCCGAGGGCGGTGCGGGATATGCGTGATACGTTGGGTGGGGCGGCAGTGATGATGTGGCCGCAATTATTAGCGCATTTTAATGAAGAGATGCCGCAATTAATCGGGACGTTGTATGAGGCGTTGGCGAAAGGGGATATGGAACGGTTATATCGTACAGCGCATACATTGAAGTCGAATGCGGCTAATTTTGGGGCGGTGGTGATGGCTGAAAGGGCGAAAACGTTAGAAAAAATGGCGCATGAAGGGGAGGTGATTGATGGGGAGGGATTGATTGTGGGGATTGAAGCGGCATATGAAGAGGTGGCCCCGATTTTGCGTGGGGTGGATTTTGGGACGATTTAACGAAAAGAATGTGGAAATTACTATTGTGATTGTATATAGGGGGGAAGGTTTGGTGGTTTTTGACGCGGATTGTGGGGATTATAGGAATGGGTTTGGTTTGGAGATTACTTAGTTTATAGTGTCTTAAAGGTTTATTTAGTATATTTTGGTACAATTGGGGGTTATGGAAGAATTAAAGTGTCCGAATTGTGGTGAGATTGGTGTGGCTGGTGATCGACGGTGTTGGCAATGTGGCACAGCCTTGACGGCCGTGGCGGCAGCGACGGTTGTTGATGCGGATGAGCGGGGGGAAACGGCCGTTGCCCACACTCATGACGATGAGCCATTAACTGAAGAATGGATGTTTGCTCGTCTGGTGATCGTTTATGGTGGTAGTGCACTGTTCTTTTTTGGTTTGGCATTAATCATGTTTTACTATTTGGGACAACAGCCGAAGGTTCAAGTAAATAATTGGCGATTAGTGGAGGGGTGGCAGGCGTATTTAGCGGGGCAAGATCATTTTGCGATTGAGTTGCCGACTGATTGGGATTATTGGGATGCGTATGGGCCAGTGGCTGATGAGGTGCGTCGGGAAGCGGTCGTGGCTAATCCGTATTATGCGCAAGCGATGGTGCCGTGGGTGGGCGTGGTTGATGATTTAGAGCTGCTTTTTGTGGCGGCTGAGGATGATTTGGCGACGCTAGAGGTACCGGCGCGATTTGTATTGGTGGCGCGGAGTCGGCAGATGAAGGGGTTGAATGTGCGTGAGACGGCCGAGGGGAGTGAGACGACATCAACGGTACGGTATGAGGATAATTTTGCGCGATCACATTGGCGTATTTTTCATAACATGACGTTATTGGGTGAGGCAAACCAATGTTTGCAGAATATATATGACAGTAAGGAAGAGCGGATAGTGGTGGCGGTCTGTTTTGTGCAAGCGAGTGGTTTTTCGGGTCGAGCCGTAACGATATTAGACTCGTTTGAGCCAGCACCTTGACGCGTATTAAGTAGGTTTAGTAAAATCAGAGGTATAATGAGTATGGTAGGTGCAGAAACGAACGAGTTTAATTATGGGGGACAGGCGGTGATGGAGGGGGTGATGATGCGTGGGAGCAAGGCATTTGCGGTGGCGGTACGTGATCCTGAGGGGGAGATTATTGTGCATACAGAGCCTTTAAATCAGAATATTTATGGGGGGCGGTGGTCGAAGGTTCCTTTTTTGCGGGGGTCGTTGTTGTTGTGGGATGCGTTGGGGTTAGGGACGCGGGCGTTGATGTTTTCGGCGGATATAGCGTTTCCGGAGGAGAGTCCGCGGGTGCAGACGGCCGAGGGGGAGAAGGCAGATCCGGCGGATATTTTTCGGGCACCGATGCAGTGGGGGGTGGTATTGGCGTCGTTGAGTATGTCAATTGGCTTGTTTTTCGCTTTGCCGGCGGCGGTGGCGTCGTTAGGGACGGGTTACTTGGAGCAGTCGTGGGGGATGATGCCATCGGATTTTGTGAATAATTTGGTGGAGGGGGGGATGCGGTTATTGTTATTGATTGGGTATATTTGGGGGGTGGGGCGGTTGGAAGAGATTCAGCGGTTGTTTCGGTATCATGGGGCGGAGCATAAGACGATTAATGCGTATGAGGCCGAGGCGGAGTTAACGGCTGAATCGGTGGCGCGCTTTCCATTAGAGCATCCGCGGTGTGGTACTGGCTTTTTGTTGACAGTGGTGCTTATTTCGATTGTGTTGTATACAATTATTCCGTTGCCAACGGGGGTGGCGTTGTGGCAGAAGGTGTTGTGGCGGGTGGGGACGCGGATTTTGTTTTTGCCGGTCATTGCGGGGATTGCGTATGAATTTTTGCGTTGGACGGCTAAACATCAGCACATTACGTGGGTGCGCTGGATGACACGGCCTAATTTAGCGTTGCAGAAGTTGACGACGAGTGAGCCGGATAAGGAGATTTTAGAGGTATCTATCGCTGCTTTCGAGGCGATGATGGCGTTAGAGCGTGGTGAAGATGCGTCGGTAGTGGTATCATAATAAGTGTATTTATTCATCATTGATTGATTTTTGCTGGAATGATAGAGAGGTAAGTGTTATGAGTGACGACAAGTTAACAGCAGAACAACGGCAAGAGGCAGAAAAATTGCATCAACAAGGGTTGGATTTATATCATGATTGGCAAGTTGAAGCGGCGATTGAGTCAATTAACGCGGCGATTGAGATTGATGGTGAAAATCCAGAGTATCATTTGACGTTGGCACGGGCATATGCACGGTTGTCGCTGTTTGATAAAGCGATGACGGCGTTAGGGGAGTATTTGCGCACGGAGCCGGATGAGGCGACGGCGGCCCGGTATGAGCGTCTGTTTTCATCGGCGATGGATGAGGTTGAGGCGGTGATGATTGAGGGGATGCGTCAGCTTGATATGCCGATTGAGCAAGTGGGGAAAGGGATTCAGATGTGGTTAGAATACCGGATTACGATTGGCAAAAAACGGTTTCAAATTCCCAAGCCTGAGTTATGGGCGGCGGGTTTGACGAATGCGATTTGCCGAGTAAACTTTGTTAAAATTCCTATGGAACGGTTTCTAGAGGTTTATGATATTAGTGAGCGTTCTTTAAAGGAAAAATATAACGAGTTAGTGAAAACTTTAGATATTATGCCGGCCGATTATCGTTATTTTACGGGTGAGAATAATCCGTTAGATAAGTTGGTGGAAGCGGCACAAGATCTAGATAAACTGTACGAAAACTTTTTGGATGAGGAAGAGGATTAGCTGTTTTTAGATAAAGTGATTAACGGTAAGCTTCTTGCTTGTTATTTAATAGAAAATTAGGAGAAAATCAAGATTATGGCTCGTAAGTCAGTAAAAGTAGCAGTCACTGGGGCTGCTGGACAAATTGGATATGCATTGTTGCCTCGTTTAGCATCTGGGGAAGTGTTTGGTTATGATACCAAAGTTTCGCTGCATTTGTTAGAGATTACGCCGGTATTGCCCGCTTTGGAAGGGGTGGTGATGGAGATGAACGATTGTGCGTTTCCATTGTTAGAGAATATCGTGGTGACGGATAGCGCGGAAGAAGCGTTTGATGGGATTAACTGGGCGTTGTTGGTGGGGGCTAAACCACGAGGGAAAGGGATGGAGCGTGGTGATTTGATTCGTGAGAATGGACCTATTTTTACGGGGCAAGGGCAAGCGTTGCAACGTGGGGCTGATGATTTGCGGGTGGTTGTGGTTGGTAATCCGGCCAATACCAACTGTTTAATTGCGATGCACAATGCGCCTGACGTGCCGCGTAGTCGGTTTGGGGCGTTGACCCGCTTGGATCAAAATCGTGCTTATGCGCAGTTAGCGGAAAAAGCGGGGGTAACGGTTAATGAGGTAAGCAAAGTGACGATTTGGGGTAACCATAGTGCGACGCAATATCCTGATGTGGAGCATGCGACGATTAATGGTAAGCCGGTGGCTGATGTGATTGATGATCATGACTGGTTGCACGGTGAGTTTATCACGACGGTGCAAAAGCGTGGGGCGGCGATTATTGCGGCGCGGGGTAAATCGTCAGCGATGTCGGCGGCGAGCGCGACGTTGGATCATGTGAGGAGTTTTGAGAAAGCGACGCCAGAAGGGGAATGGTTCTCGGCGGCTGTTTGTTCTGATGGTAGTTATGGTATTGATGAAGGTTTGATCTTCTCCTTCCCGTTGACGGTTGATAGTGAAGGGAATTGGCGTGTGGTGGAAGGATTAGAGCAAAGCGATTTTTCGAAAGAGAAGATTCAGGCGACGTTGGCCGAGTTGCGTGAAGAGAAAGAGACGGTAGTGGATCTTTTGAAGTAGTTTCTGTTTTTGAATGAGTGTTAGTGAGAGGGCCAGCCCCCGAGAGGGGGGCTGGCTCTTTTTATTGGAGGCGTGATTGGTGTGGTGGGTAGGTATTGGTTGGGTATTCCCGTCCAAGGTTGAAATTGTTGGGCTAGTTAAGGCGCTCGGTGTTGGTTTTTGGAACAGGGTGGTGTGGAGAGAGGTTTGAGCGTTGTTGGCGGTGTTGTTGAGGGTACCCTCGCCCGAGCGTGAACGCATCGGGCTAAATGAGGCGCCCCCTCGAAGATGGTGTCGTTTTTTGGAGCAGGGTGGTGTGGAGAGAGGTTTGAGCGTTGTTGGAGGTGTTGTTGAGGGTACCCCCGCCCGAGCGTGAACGCATCGGGCTAAATGAGGCGCCCCCTCGAAGGGGGCTAGGAGAGTGATTTAGAGTGAGATGTTAAAAATGACGTATCGTTAAACGAGGCTGTATGAGCTTTTTGGTAGTTGGAATATCAGAGATAGAATTGTGATAATCAATAAATTCAGGAGATTTTGTGTTTATGGCTTGGATTTATCCAGGAATAAAATGTTGTATATCCCAAGAACCGATGCAAGACAACGATTATATCGTAGGTTTTTCATTGTTACCGCCATATCCTGATGAGCATCCATTAAGCATTTGTTATGATGCTTTAGCGTTAAGAACCGCTTTTGAAAAATGGGAATATAAGGATTTGTTGATTCAAGAAATAGCGCAGGTATGGCGAGAATTTTTCACAAAACCATCGTCTTATGTTGATATATTACATCAAGATGAAGACCATATCATTATTAAACGAACAGAGGGATATCCGTAGCCGAGAGACCTGTCATGGCTTACAGTAACCTAAGTTCGATAATGAATTAAACCTGTGGATGAGTTGGTTAATGGGTTTCTCAGGCAGATTTCTCAACTCCATTTTGCCCTTTTATAGTGGTGGGTTTGAAGTGGGGTGGGACGGGCAAAACTCCGTTCGAAATGACGTTGAGAGGAGGCGTTGAATTGTGGAACTCAGGTTAGGTGGTGGCGTAGAGGCATTTGAGGTAGGCGCCTTCGGGGAAGCCGAGGGGGTGGTCGAGGGGGTGGTGGGTGCGTTGGAAGGGGGTGAGGTGGCGGCCGGTGGCGGCGGCGGTGTCTAGGATGAGTTGGAAGAAGTCGGTGGCGGGGAGGCGGGCGGTGCAGGAGGCGGAGACGAGGGTGGCGTTGGGGGGGAGGAGGGGGAGGACGAGGCGGGTGAGGCGTTGGTAGGCGTGGCGGGCTTGGGGAAGGTCGTTTTGGCGGGTGGCGAAGGAGGGGGGATCGACGATGATGAGGTCGAATTGACGTTGTTGGCGGCCCCATTGTTCGAGTTGGTCGAAGGCGTCGGCGGCGATGGTTTCGTGGAGGGTGTGGCCGAGGGTGTCGCGGTTCATGTTCCAGATGGTGGCGGCCATGTCGAGGGCGGGGGCGCTGATGTCGAGGCTGGTTACTTGTTGGGCGCCACCTCGGCCGGCATACAGCGAAAAGCCGCCCGTATAAGCGAACACATTGAGGACGCGTTTGCCTTGGCTGAGGGCTTCGACACGGGCGCGGTTGTCTCGTTGGTCGAGAAAGAAGCCGGTTTTTTGGCCGTGGATGAGATCGGCGATGAAGTGGAGGTTGTTTTCGAGGAAGGGGATGGGCCGAGTGAGGGGGGGGCCCCACAAAATATGGCCATCGGCGAGGCCGAAGGTTTGACTGTCTTGTAAGTGGCGGCTGAGGCGTAAGACAAGCCGTTCAAAAGGGTGCTGGGCTTGGATGAGGGGAATGAGGAGGGGGAGGTAGGGGAACCAGCTGTGGGTGTAAAGTTTGAGGACGAGGGTGGTGTCATATTTATCGAGGATGAGGCCAGGCCAGCCATCATTTTCACCATGGATGAGGCGGAAGGCGGTGGTGGTGGGGTCAGCGAGGAGGGGGGCGCGGCGGTGGAGGGTGGTGATTAGTTGGTTGGTCCACCAGTCGGTGTCGATGGGGGTGGGGTGGCCGTGGTGAAGGAGGCGGACGCGAATGGGGGAGTGGGGGTCGTAGAGGCCGATGGCGAGGAAGCGGCGTTTGTGGTCGAAGATGACGGCTAAATCGCCGGCGTCGCCGTCATGGCTGTGGTGTTCGATGGCATCGGCGAAGAGCCAAGGGTGACCTTGGCGGAGGGCGCGTTGGGCGGATTTGTTGATGTGAATGGCGAGGCGTTTGTCGGCTGGTGGGGGGATGATGGGGAGATTGAGAGACATGGCGTTCCTTTTAACTTCTTATGGGTAGATTAACGGCTAGTCAGAGATTTTGAACTGGAGCCGACATTTATATACAATGTGGGTGCAGGTGTTTTGATTTTACCATATTTTGTTGGTTGCGGTTATCTTTGTGGAAGGTCTAGGGTGTTGGTGTTTATGATAATCTACCGAGAAAGTTTTGAGTAGCGTGTAAACGAAATGGCCTAAAATAGAGGCTGTTGCTCGTCACAGTTCCTTCGACTACGTTTTGGCCTGTGTTTAGAGGGTATTGTTTAAAGTGGAGACGGCCAAAACTTCGCTCAGGAATGGTTTTTGTTTTTGAGACGACGTTGGTGCCGCGCTAATTTGCGACATTATTGGTAAAACAGTTTGATTTTTAAAATGTAATATTACTTAGGATATAGATATGCTTTTTCAACCACCATCGACACGTTATGATTTAAATTTTTCGATTTTTGATATTCCGGTGCGGGTTCATCCGCTGTTTTGGTTATTGGGATTGCTGATTGGGGCGTCGTCGCGGAGTTTGACGTTTATGTTGGTATGGGTGGGGGCGTTGTTTGTCTCCATTTTGATTCATGAGTTAGGGCATTCATTGATGATGCGCCGGTTTGGGATTGATTCGTATATTATTTTGCATATGATGGGTGGGTTGGCGGTGCCGCGTGGGGGCCGAGGGGGGTATAACGCTAATGAGCAGATTTTGATTTCGTTGGCGGGGCCGGTGGCTGGTTTTATTTTAGCGGGGTTAACGATTGTGGTGGGGGTGATGATGGGGGGAACGTTTGTGATAGGCAGTATTTTGTTTTTACCGATACCGGCGGTGGCGTTTAGTGGGGGCGGGTTGGTGCCGACGATTGTGGGGGCGATGTTGTGGATTAATATTTTTTGGGGGTTGGTGAATTTGTTACCTGTTTATCCGTTGGATGGGGGACAGGTGGCGCGGGCGTGGTTTATCAAGACGGATCCGTGGGAGGGGGCGCGTAAGTCGTTGATGTTGTCGACGGCGGTGGGGGCGATAGCGGCGGTGGGTGGTTTATTGTTGTTTAGTAGTCCGTTTATGTTGTTGTTGTTTGGGAGTTTGGCGGCGCAGAGTTATCAGATGATGCAGGGGGGTGGGGGGCCGATGTATTGATAGAAAGAAGGTAGTACGATTTATCAAATCGTACTACCTTCGGGATTAGAGGGCGGCGAGAGCGGCGTTGAGGGTGGGGCTGGGGCGCATCGCTTTGCGGGCTAGTTTGTCATCGGGTTGGAAGTAGCCACCGATGTCGACAGGGTCCCCTTGGGCGGCGTTGAGCTCGGCCACAATTTTTTCCTCATGTTTGCGTAAGGTTTTGGCGAGGGGGGCGAAGCGGAGTTTGAGGTCTTTGTTGTCGTCTTGATTGGCGATGGCCTCGGCCCAGTAGAGGGCGAGGTAGAAGTGACTGCCACGGGTATCAAGTTCGTTGACTTTGCGCGAGGGGGATTTGGCGTTATCGAGGTATTGGCTGTTGGCTTCGCCGAGGGCTTGGCCGAGGATACGGGCGTTTTCGTTGTCCGTTTTTTCGCCAAGTTCTTCGAGGGCAACGCCTAAGGCGAGGAATTCACCTAAAGAGTCCCAGCGCAGATGGCCTTCGCTAACGAATTGTTGGACATGTTTGGGGGCGGAGCCGCCAGCACCGGTCTCGAAGAGGCCGCCACCAGCGAGGAGGGGGACAATGGAGAGCATTTTGGCGCTGGTGCCGAGTTCGAGGATGGGGAAGAGGTCGGTGAGGTAGTCGCGGAGGACGTTACCGGTGACGGAGATGGTGTCTTGACCCGCTTTGACGCGTTCAAGGGTGTAGCGCATTGCTTCGACGGGGGGCAAAATTTTAATAGTCAAACCGTCGGTGTCATGTTGGGTGAGGTAGATGTTGACTTTTTCGATGAGATTGGCGTCGTGGGCGCGGTTTTCATCGAGCCAGAAGATGGCGTGGGAGCCGGTGGCGCGAGCGCGGTTGACGGCGAGTTTGACCCAATCTTGGACGGGAATGTCTTTGACTTGGCACATGCGCCAGATGTCCCCTTCTTCGACGGCGTGGGCCATGAGGGTGTTGCCGGCGGGGTCTAGGACGCGGACGGTGCCGGTGGCGGGGATTTCAAAGGTTTTGTCGTGGGAGCCGTACTCTTCCGCTTTTTGGGCCATCAGACCGACGTTGGCGACGTTGCCCATGGTGGTGACATCGAAGGTGCCATGTTCTTGGCAGAAGCTGATGATTTCTTGGTACATGGTGGCGTAGGAGCGGTCGGGAATCATCGCTTTGGTATCATGAAGTTTGCCATCGGGACCCCACATTTGGCCGGCGTCGCGGATGGCGGCGGCCATGGAGGCGTCGATGATGATGTCGCTGGGGACGTGGAGGTTGGTGATGCCTTTATCGGAGTTGACCATGGCGAGGCGGGGGCGGTTGCCGTAGGTGGCTTGGAGGTCGGCTTCGATGGCGGCGCGTTGTTCGGCGGGGAGTTGTTGGATTTTGGCGTAGACGTCGCCGAGGCCGTTGTTGGGGTTGACGCCGAGTTGGTCGAAGGTGTCGGCGTATTTTTCGAAGACGTCTTCAAAATAGACGGTGACGGCGTGGCCGAAGAGGATGGGGTCGGAGACTTTCATCATGGTAGCTTTGACGTGGAGGGAGAGGAGGATATCGTTTTCGAAGGCGTCTTCGATCTCTTTTTCGTAGAAGGCGCGGAGGGCGCGGGCGCTCATGACGGCGGCGTCGATAACTTCGCCGGGGATAACGGCCGTTTTCTCTTTCAAAGTAATTGGGTCACCGTCGTTGGGGGCTAATTCGATTTTGACATCGCCGTCGAAGTCGATGACGACGGATTGTTCACTGCCGTAGAAGTCGCCGGCTTGCATGTGGGCGACGTGGGATTGGGAGTCGGCTTGCCATTTGCCCATGCGGTGGGGATGTTTTTGGGCGTATTTTTTGACGGCGGGGGCGACGCGGCGGTCGGAGTTGCCTTCGCGGAGGACGGGGTTAACGGCACTGCCGAGGACTTTGGCGTAGCGGGCTTTAATCGCTTCTTCTTGTTCGTTTTGGGGGTTAGCGGGGTAGTCGGGGATGTCGTAGCCATGTTCTTGGAGTTCTTTGATGGCGGCGGTGAGTTGGGGTATGGAGGCGCTGATGTTGGGGAGTTTGATGATGAGGGCTTCGGGGGTTTTGGCGAGTTGGCCGAGTTGGCCGAGGGCGTCGGGTTGTTTTTGTTCGTCGGTGAGGTTATCGGGGAAGGTGGCGATGATGCGGCCGGCGAGGGAGATATCACTGATATCGACATCGACATCGGCGGCATCGGTGAAGGTTTGGATGATGGGGAGGAAGGAGTAGGTGGCGAGGGCGGGGGCCTCGTCCGTTTTCGTGTAAATGATTTTTGTTTTGTTGCTCATAGTTTTCCTGTTTGTGTAAATTGTTATTAAGAGAGAGTTCTGGTGTGAACAATGATAGAATTTGGTTTAGATTGTTATTATAACGTGAGTTCGATAATTGATTAGGCCGGTGTCAAGGGTGCTTGGGGTATGACTCAGGCGGATTTCTCGACTTCATTTTGCCCTGTTTTAGTGGTGGGTTTGGGGTGAGGTGGGGCGGGCAAAATTACGCTCGAAATGACGTGGGGGGGGGGGGGAACTTGTCGGACTCAGGTTGTTATGATTTGATCATAACGAAAAGTTGGGAAAGGGCAAGGGGATTTTAGATGATGATAAGAAATTGGGTGGGTGGAGGGGGAAGGGGCGGGGGGCCGAGGGGAGATGATGCGGGAGGTGAGGTGATGGGAGCGAGGCCCGTTGGACAAGCTCAGGGCAAGCTATCGTGCGAGAGGCGGTTAGGCGTGGACGGGTGAGGTTAGGCGCATGATGCCGCGTCATTATGGATGGTGTGGGGGATGAGGGGAGACCTCAGAGGTTTTTAGGGAGGTGTTGGTGGTGGGGAGGGTTGGGTTATGAAACATCTGAGGTCGTGAAAGGGCGGGAGGCCGAGGTAGTGGCAAAGCGTACTACCTTTTGGTGGGGCGGGGGGCGTGGATTAGGATGTAGGCGAGGAGGCTGTGGGTGTAGTAGAGCCAGTGGAGGAGGATGGCGGGGAGGGCGAAGCGGAGGTGGCGGTGGTGGAAGAAGAAGCGGTAGAGGTGGCGGTTGGCAAAAAGTAGGTTGAGTAAGAAAAAGAGGGGGAGGCTGATCATGAAAAAGGTGAAAAAGGAGTTGTGCTCGTGGGGAGGGGTCGCACCTAGATAGGTGGCATAAATGATGTTAAGCAAAATGCTGGTACAAAAGCTGAAGAGGAGGATGGCACTGGCGTGGTGGGTGGCGAGGTTGTCACGGGCTTGGGGGTTGTCGAGGAGGAATTGGGGGAGACCGTGTTTGTAGAGGTGTTGGGCCCAGGGCCAGGCGCGGTGGCGCCAATCTTGGCGTTGCCAGTCACGAAAGGTGTAACGGCGGAGGCATTTGACTTGGATATCGGGGGCGAGTTCGGCGGGTTGGTTGATGTCGTGGAGGCGGTCGCCGAGGTGGATGTGGGCGAGGGGGTGATGGTTGTTATCGGGGAGGAAGCCGCCGAGCTGGTTGAAGGTGGTGCGGCGAATGAGACCACACTCGGCCCAAAAGGTAATAAGATGAATGTTGCTGGTATGATGACGGTAATATTGGAAGAGGGCATGGAATTGGGAGGTGATATTGGTGGCGAGGGGTTCGTTGTCATAGTTGCCGATGAGGGCGGTGAGGTTGGGATTGAGTTGGATGAAGGTGGCGGCGTTGGCGAGGGTGTTGGGGTGGAGTTCGCAATCGGGGGCGAGGAAGAAGAGGTAGTCGCCGGTGGCGTGTTGGGCGGCGCGGTCGCGGGCGGCGGGGAGGCCGTGGAGGGTGTGATTGATGAGGAGGTGGGTGGGATCGAATTGTTGGGCGATGGTGAGGCTGTTATCGGTGGGGGCGTCGAGGATGAGGATGGTTTCGTAGTTGGTGAAGGCCGAGGTGGTGATGGCGTGGAGGCAGCGGGGGAGGGTGGCGTCATCGTTTTGGATGGGGATGATGATGGAAAATAAGGGTGGGTTGGTCATAGGTCTCCGTTGTTGGTGTCATTATTAATGGCGCGGATGGCTTCGGGGAGTTGCCAAGCGAGGAAGTCGAAGACGGATTCGATGACGCCGTCGGTATCCATGTAGCGGAAGGCGCCGGTGCGGCCGAGGAGGTGGAGGCGGGGCCATTGGTCGAAGTAGCCTTTGATGGCTTGGAGGCGTTGGCGGTAGGTGAGGTCGTAGATGGGGTAGGCGTGGGGGATGCGGATGGCCCAATGGTCTTGGACGGCGTCGGGGGTGATCCAGTTGAGGCGGGTGAGTTGTTGGATGGCGGTTTGGGCGAGTTGGTCGTTGGATTGGCGCCAGATGTGGTCATCGGGGTTGGCGAAGATTTCGAGGCCGAGGGAGGTGGTTTGGGGGTCGGGGACGAGGGCGGGGGACCAATTTTTCGGTTCGTGGGTACGGCCAAAGATAAAGTCATCATCGGGGAAGTAGGTCCAGAGGTCGGGGGAGACGGTTTCTTGGTTGAGGATGAGGTTGAGGCTGATGAAGCCACGGTAGTGGAGGTCGAGGTTGGGGAGGGGATTGTTGGGTTGGGGGAGGAGTTGGCGGAGGGCGGAGATGGGGATGGTGCTGATGAGGGTGTCGGCGCTGATGGTTTGGGGGCCATCGGGGGTGTTGAAGGAGATGGCGACTTCGTGGGGGGTGAAGCTGATTTTTTCGGCGTTGGCGCGGGTGATGATGCGACCGTCGTGGCGTTCGATATCGGTGGCGAGGGCTTGGGGGATGGCGCCGAAGCCGTAGCGGGGGTAGTAGAAGTGGGTGGGAGGGCGGTTATTTTTGGGGGTGGCGTTGGGGAAGATGGTTTGGCGGATGGTTTGGCCGAGGTTGGGGAGGGTTAGACGTTGGGCGCCCCATTCGGCGGCGATGTTTTTGGGGTTGACGCCCCATACTTTTTGGTTGTAGGGGCGGAAGAAGGTGTTGTACATGACGGGGCCGAAGCGTTTGGTGATCCAGTTTTCGAAGGTGTCATCGGGGAGGTGGCGGTGGCGGTATTGGGCGTAGAGGTAGCTGCCGAGGGCGTAGAGGGCGCGATGAGGGGGGAGGGCGGCGAGGGCTTGGGGGAATTGGAGGGGGTAGGGGATGAAACGGCCGTTCAACAAAATACGACTATGGCGGGTGACGGTGAGGAGGTCATCACCGAGCAGTTCTTGGAGCCAGCGAATGACGCTGGGGTTGTGGCTGTGGAAGCGGTGGCCGCCGAGATCGAAGCGGTAGCCATCCCGCTCGTAGGAGCGGGCGAGGCCGCCAACGGTACTGCTTTTTTCGACAATGGTGACTTGATGGCCGTAGCGGCGGAGTTCGCGGCCGGCGGTGAGGCCGGCGATACCAGCACCAAGGATTAAGAAGTGCATGGTGAAACTCCTATGGAAGCCAAGCCTGCTCCGCAGGGGAACGGGTGGAGGTGAAAGAGGGAGACAGGCTTGACTTTCATTGATTGGTTTAGAGTCCGTCTAAGGTACGGTCGCGGACTGATTTGAAGGCGTTGAAGACGAGGTTTTTATTGGCGCCGGTGTGGGTGACGACGCCAGCGTTACGCATCCAGTCGGACCAAGCGAACCAGATAACAACGGGGACTTTGTCAGCGAAGCGGGCGCCGAGGTGGCTGTAGACGTCGCTCATGTAGTTGGCGATATCTTCGTCGTGTTCGCGGCCGAGGGTGTTATCGACAGCGACGCCCATTTCGGTGATCCAGAGGGGCATATTGGGGAAGGCTTCGTTGTAGAGAGCGAATGCTTCGGCGAGGGTGCCGAAACGTTGGGCCCAATCGAAGGGGGCGCGGGTGGCCCAACGGCCGTAAGGGTGGATACCGATGGCGTCGACGGGCCAGGTGTTGTTCATCGCTGCGAGACATTTTTTCAAGTAAGGGATTGAGGCTGGGGGGCCGCTGGCGAGGCCACCGAAGATGAGTTTAGAGTTAGGGGCAACCTGACGGATTTGTCTGGCAACGCGGGTGAGAAGGATGGCGAATTGCTCCGGTTCAACGAAGAATGAGGCGGGGTTATGGTCCAAATCGCCTTCGTTCCAGATTTGGTAGGCGACCTTGTTACCATAGTCGGCATATTTAGCGGCGATTTGACCGGCGCGAGCAGCGAGGTTGTTGGTGTATTCGTCCCATTGTTCTGCATTCCAGCCGGGTTCGATGTAAGTTGTCTCTTGATTGATGATGATGAGGGAGGAGATATCTTTGTCGGCGTACGCTTTGATGATGGGGCTGTATTGTTCGTAGGCCGCGCCGAGATGGCGATCGTCTGGATGGACTTGAGCGTCCACTTTGAAGACGAAGCGGACCCAATTGAGCCCTTTGAAGGTATCGTTTTGATAAGGATTGCTGTGGGGGGCATCGGGGTTGATGTTGAAGCCGGTTTGGAGTAGGCCGAGGGCTGGGGGGGTGGGGCTGGGAGGTGTATGGGGGGTGAGAATGACGGGGTGACGGGTAGAGCGGTAGATGAGGACGGAAAGGATGGCTTCGTTGAGGGCGGTGGTGGCATTGGTGTGGTGGGCACGGCCGTAAACGGAGCGTAATTGGATTTGATTGCCGTTAGCGGGGTCGATAGCGAGATAATCATCGCCACTGCGAGCGATAAGGAGGACCCAATGTTGGTCAGCGCTCGGGTTGTAAGGGGTTACGGGGGTTCTGTCCACTTGGGCGACGACCATTTTGCCTTGGGTGAGGGCGGCATCGACACGGCTAAGGGTATGTGGATCGAAGTTGGCGAAGCTATTGGGGTCATCGGCGCGGGCGCGGTCGCTGGTGTAGCGACCTTCATAGATGATATCGGTGTGAAGTTTGTTTAGGGTATTGAAGAAAGTGATACTACCAGAGCCAAAGCGGGGGCCGCCAGGTTGAGCGATACGGTCGTGGAGGGAAGCGGGGGTGTAGGGGTGTTGGAAAGCGGTGGAGATCATGGACATGGCGGTGAGGAGGCAACCGAATTCGCCGATGGTGAAGGTGCCGTCGCCGAGGGGTTTGTTTTTCCAACGGGAGTCGTTTTGGGAGTAGGGGGTGTAGGGAAGTTCGTATTGGGTTTCGATTTTGATTTCGACCCAGAAGCTATCGCCGAAGGGGATGCCATGGTCATCGTGCATACGCCACATGCTGACATAGTTTTGGTCACGAGGTTCGGTGGGGGCGACGAGGGGGATGGAGACGAGGGTATCCTCACCAGGGGCGACTTCGGGGAGGGGGTGGCTAAGGCG
The DNA here is from genome assembly GCA_035459145.1 of Anaerolineae bacterium. Classification (GTDB taxonomy): domain Bacteria; phylum Chloroflexota; class Anaerolineae; order Promineifilales; family Promineifilaceae; genus DATHYN01. Next base: position 18,106 of record DATHYN010000245.1, read on the forward strand.
GCCGGTGAAGGGGAAGCCGTTGTTGCTAACAGCGACGATACTAAAGCCACGTCCCCAGCTGGTTTCGCCATTGTTGCGCACGCGCCAGGTTTTGATAAAGGAGGCCCCTGGCTCAACGACGGAGCCGCGGGAGATGGTGATGTTTTCGAGCCATTGACTATTGCTGGTAAGAACTTCCTCTTCTTCTTCGTTGGCGGTGACGATGATTTTAATGTAGATGAGGTCACCAAAGAAGGTGCCGGCATCGTCTTGGAAGCGCCAGTCGCTAAACATTTGGGTATCCATATCGACGGCGGGAATGTCCATGGGGACGGCGACTTCGACGGTGTCGCCGGGGGCGACAGTGCTTTGGCTGATGACTTCGCGGAGGGGAAAGGATGATTTAACGCCGAGTTGGCGGCTGCCATTGACATCATCGGGGACATAGACGAGGTTAAAATTTTCATCCCAGGTGGATTGGCCGTTATTGCGAACTAGCCAACGTTTGGTGATACGTTGTTGTTCAGCGACTTTGGTGAGGTCGGTGAAGTTGACATCAGCACGGTATTTGGCGTTGCTGGGGAGACGTGTGACGGGAGGGGTGGGGGGAGTGAAGATGACGCCACCATCGGTGGTATCGGTATCGCCATCACCGTCACCATCGCCGGGATTGATGATAGGGAAGATCGATTCTTCGACCTCGACCTCGAATTCGGTGGTGAGGGTGAGTTCGGTGAGGGGGCGGATTAGTTTTTGGGTTTGGTCGGCGATGTTGCCCCATTGGGAGCCGCCGCCGAGATACCAGATGCCAGCCCCTTTGATTTCGGGGTAGGGGCCATAGAGTTGATTGGCCCATTTGATAGCGGCGAGGGCGTCGGTGGCATTCGGGATATCTTGGTATTCCCAGCCCCATTCGGTGATATGGATGGTGGGGCGGAGGATGTTGTGTTTATCACAGATATCGAAAAGGAGTTTGAAGCGGCCGAGTTTGAAGGGGTAGCCATCTTGGAGGTTATTCCGGTCGTAGCTGTATTCATGGAGGGCGATGGCAGCTTGATTGGGGCGGGCGGCGCAGAGGCGAAGATAATCGAGCATACCGGGGGTTTCCCAATCGGTCATTTCTGGTTCGCCGCTAGACCAGCCGAAGAGGGTGACTTTATAGCCATCGTTTTGGGCGAGGTCAGCGATATGGACGGCGAATTGGCCGAGCCAATCAGAGAGATTACGGTCAACTTCATTGATTGGTTCAACCCAGACATGTTCTTTATCAAATTCTGGAGGGAGTTTAGCGAGGGTGCGGGTCCAATGGATGGCGGCGGCGGCGGCGGGGGATTGATTATATTCGGGGATATCGTAGGAAAGGTTATCATTTTGGCCAGCGGTGGAGAGGCGGTAGACGGCGGTGTGATCATGGCCAGATTGTTTGATATATTGGACCGCTTCATGGATAGGGCCATAATCGTCGACAGATTTAATGAAGAAGGGGATACCGGCGTCATCGAGGGATTTCATCCAGCCGCCCCAATCAGCGGTATTGATACCGAGACGATTGCCGGCGGGGCCGGTATGGAAGCCGATTTTGTTACGGACTTTGGTGGGGATGGTGCGACGGTCGGGTTGGGTATCAGGTTCGGGGTGGGTGATGCCGGTGATGCGTTGTTGGCGGACGAAGAAGGTGCCGGTGAGAAGGAGGTTATTGTTGTCGAGGATGGTGCGGAGTTCGCGGACGCGGAAGGTGGAGGTGCGGAGGTGTTGGGCGTTAATGGTGTTGCCGAGACGTTCGTTGCGGTCGGCGAGTTCATTGAGCCAATTTTCGCGGACATTGAGGAAGGTAGTGATCCACCGTTTTTCGGTGATGAAGCGGCCTTGGTGGTCGAGTTGGCCGATGTGGCCGCCGAGGGCGGTATCGACGCGGCCGGTGACGGTGATGGAGCCGCCTTGGATGCGGGTGTCGTAGACGCAGGCGAGGCCGAGGGGTGTTTCGACGCCACGGGATTGGGCGAGTTCGATAGCGGGGTTGTAGAAGTTAGTGGCGAAGACGTCATGTTGGGCAGCGAGCATTTCGGGTTCGGTGGCGGCGTTGATGAGGAGGGATTTGAAGCGTTGGTCGTGGCGGAGTTCGGGTTTTTTGTTAGCGACAGGGGTTTGGTATTCATTTTTGAGGGCTTGGGCGGTGGCCGAGGTGGAGGTAGACCAATATTTTTCGAGGACGGCTTGGAGGGTGCCGGATTGGAGGGTGGCTTGGTGGGCACCGTAGCTAACGATGCCGGCGTCGTAGTTTTGGTAGGCGGCGGGGTTGCCTTGGGGGATACCGGATTCAAAGACGCTGGTGATGGACCAGATGGTTTCGCGCCAAGTTTGGGGATTGAAGGGGACGGTGGACATTTTTTGTTATACTCCTGAAATGATCGTGTTAAAGATATATTGGAGACCTGAGGGGTGGCCGAGAGAGAGTATGAGGAAGGAACCCATTACAGGCCTAAATTTATTTTTATTGGGGTGATGATAGCAAGGATGGAGGGGATTGGCAAGGTAAGGTAAGGGAATTGGTTATGAGTTAGCTATAATAGGTATATGTTACAAGCTAGACTCATGGTAGAATAAGTGCAGTAAACAATATGTTTTCGGTATTTTACCATGGGGATGGTTTAGAATTCACTCCCAAAATATGTTGTTTAATGCTTTAAAGTTGTTAAATCACAAGCGTGAAGTTTTTAGGCTAAATGTATTAAACAACTTAGAGCAAATTTATCAGATAGTTGTTTACATTCTATGTTAAGTGTATTAAACTAAATAAGCTTGGAAATGGGCCGTTTAATAGATTGATGTTGTTAAATCAGTTAAATGGGCACAACAATTTTGAATAAGCAGTTTATGAATGTAGTCAACAGAGACTCACAAAGAGCTAAATGGTAGCTCAGGTAAGGAAGGTGTTAAAAAATATGGCTTTATCGAATCAGATGTATCAAATGTTGCGCGCGACGAGCCGCACGTTTACGTTATCGATTGAGTTATTGCCCGATGTAGTTGGTGATGCGATTGCGGTTTCTTATTTGTTATTGCGTGTATCTGACTATTTGGAAGATAATGAAGAGATGGAAGCGGGTCGCAAAGCGGATCTGTTGACGTTGTGGGCGGATTTGTTGCAGGCGGGACAGGCGGGGGATGTGAGTTCGTTGACGACGCAGTTGTTGGAGTTAAAAAATCCGGATGAGGAAGCGTATGTGGCCCAACAGGCACATGAGATTTTGCATCAGATGCGGACGTTACCGGAACCAGTTCAAGAGATTATTGTCCATTATGTACGGGAAACGACGATGGGGATGGCCAAATGGCAAAATGATGGCCCCATTATCGGGACGGAAGACGAGATGGATGATTATATGCATTATGTGGCGGGGGTAGTGGGGTATTTGATTACCGAGGTGTTTGCCTGGCATTCACCAGTGATTAAGGCGCGTAAGGAAGAGTTAATGCCATTGTCGCGGCAGTATGGTTTGGCGTTACAGACGGTAAATATTATTCGGGGGATGCGTAAGGATTACGAGCGGGGGTGGATTTTTGTGCCGAAGACGTATTATGAGGGGGCGGGCTTGTCTTGTGCGCAGATGTTTGAGCCAGCGTATCGTGATCGTTCGTTGGTGGTTGTGAATCGGTTGGCGGATAAGGCGTTGACCCATTTAGATCATGGGATTGAGTATATCAAGGCGTTTCCGCGGCATCAGCATCGGATTCGGTTAGCGTGTATGTGGCCATTGTTATTTGCGGCGAAGACGTTAGCGGTAAGCCGTGGTAATGTGGCCGTCTTAGATAATGAAGCGAAGATGACGCGGGAAGAGGTCAAACGGATTATGCGCAATACGACGATGATGGGTTGGTCAAATCGGTGGGTTAACCGGTATTATCAACAGTTATCGGAACCGGTGATGTTGTAGTTAAGGGGGGGAGTTATTGGTTTGTAGAGATTTTAGCGGAAGGTTTGAAACTGTTGATGATGACTTTTGGCTAAGGTTTGTTGTTATGATTTATTGGAGATGCCCCCAAGAGTTTGTTGGGGGGTGGGGCATCTTTGGGGGTTAGATAGGGGATAGTTACATGGCATTTTTGACAGATGAGCAATTGGATAATTTGCGGTTAGTGGGGGATGCGGTGCCGGATCGGATTGTGGTTGAGTTGGCCGAGGCGGGGCAGATTGGGGCGGTTAATGAGATGTTGGGGAAGGTGATGCGTAATCGGGACCCGATTCCGGCGGAGTTGCCCGATAATGTTGAGGTGTGGTTGAATGATACGAATCAGTTGCCGGAAGGTGTGGATGTCGCGCGATTGGAGCGTGGCGCGTCATTTTTTGTCGAACATGGGGCGATGGCCACTTATATTTTGTCGACATCGTCGTTGATTGAGTGTTATGCGGCGGTGAAGGGGTGTTTGGCATTGGCCTTTACGTATCGATTGGGGCATAATGCGTATCGGCGGATTGGGGAGACGGCGCAGTTTGTGATTGATGTGTGCCAGCCGGGGGCGTTGGTGGGGAATGATACAGGGATACCGAAGATACAGAAGGTGCGGTTGATGCATTCGGCGGTGCGGCATTTGATTCACGAGACGGGGCGGTGGCCGGCGGATTATGGGGTGCCGCTGTGTCAAGAAGATTTGTTGGGGACAATGTTAACTTTTAGCCATGTGGTGGTGCGGGATTTGGAGAAGTTGGGGTATGAGGTGGATGCTGGTTTGGCTGAGGATTATCATTATATGTGGTGTGTGATTGGAGAGATGTTAGGGGTTAAAAAAGAGATAATTCCGTATGATTTAAAGACGGGGGGGCTGGTGTTTGATCATATTTCGGGGCGGCATCAAGGGCCGTCTGAGCATGGGGAAGTGATGACGAAGGCGTTGATGGAGTTTCATGCGGAGAATATTCCGGGGCGGATTTTTGATGGGATTACGCCGGCGGTCACGCGTTATTTGGTGGGGGATAAAGTTGCAGATTGGATGGGGGTGCGACGGTCACGTTGGGAGCGATTTATTCCGTATCAGAGAAAGTTAGGGCGGGCATTTGATTTGTTAGATGATCGGACGACGCCGGTGGCGAATGTGTTTGATCGGATTGCGTTGGCGTTTGTGGATCGGACGGCATTTCGGTGGACACATTATCAGCGGTCGGGGTTTGAGATACCGGATAAGTTGAATGAGCAGTGGCATGGGGGTGGGTGAGGCATTCGACGAGAGGGGGGAGGGGGTTTGTGTCGAATGCCTTACTGTTAGGTTGGATTAGGCTGAACTGAGAGGAGATGGTGTGGAGGTGAGTGGTTGGTCTTGTGGCGGGCGGATGGTGTGGTAGAGGAGCCAGAGAGTGAGGCCGAGTTCAGCGAGGAGAGAGGGGAGGGCGACGAGCATGAGCATGAGGTCGGCGTAATCGGCGTAGTTGGTGAGGAGGAATTGGGCGAGGCTGTCGAGGAGGTAGGTAGTGGCGGAGATGGTGAGGAGGATACCGATGAGTTTGGGGAAGTAGGGGGATTGGTAGACGAGGCGGCCGAGGAGGGCGAGGTGGAGGGCAAAGAAGATGAGGGCGGCGAGCCAACTGTAGTGGAAAGCGTCATGGGCGAGAAGGATTTGGGAGCCGCGTTGGTTGGGGGTGAGGAGGTTGATGTGGAGGGGGTTGGTGACGAGGGTGAGGATGTCGAAGAGATTGAAGATGGCGATGGCGAAGATGGCGGTGTAGACGAGGCGGGTCCAAGCGGCGAGGAGGGAGAGGGGTTGATTGACATGTTTGAGGAGGATGTAGAGGCCCCAAGAGACGAGGAGGTCGCAGAGGAGGATGATGATGAAGGCGATGAGGCCGAGGCGGTAAGAGAAGAGGTCTGTGGTGATATTGGTGATGGTTTGAGCGGCGTCATCGGGGTTGATGAGCCCTTCGATAACGACAAAGTTGGCGAAGATGGCGGCGAAGAACATGAGTAGGTAACTAAGGGCGGTGATGAGGGTGGTGGTGCGGGGGTAGGTTGTTTGTGTGTGCATTTTTTTCTCCTGAAAGATTATGTTTTGTGTGGTGGGGGTGGCGTGGGGGATTCTCCACTGGATGGGGGTGTTTGATAAATGTTTTTAGAGTAGGGGAAACGAACCGAAGTCTGGTTGAAAACGGTATGATCATTAAGCCGATGTATAGCTTGATTTGGGTGTTATTAGGGTAACCTGAGTTCGATAATTGATTAAGCCGGTGTAGCTGTTGGTTAGGGTGTCATTAGGGCAGATTTCTCGACTTCGTTCAATCCTTGATTTATGAGTGAGGCGTATCGAGAGTGGGGCGGATTGAACTGCGCTCGAAATGACGGTGGGGGGTTAGGTGTCAATTAGGGGGTGGTGGGTGGTGGGTGAGGGGGTGATGTTGACGGCGAGGAGGGGGAGGCCGAGGTCACGGATTTGGCGGAGGAGGCCGTGGAGGGCGGGTTGGTCGAGAGGGCCGGTAAGCTGGGTGCGGTTGGGGGTGGGGTGGGTGATGGTGAGTTGGTTGAACCAATCGGTCCATTGGGGGGGGAGGTGGCCATCGAGTTCGATTTGATAATAGTAAGCGTGATGGGTGGTCATGAGATTTGTCTGTGGTCGTTGTTTAAGTGAGTGAGTCGGTATTGTAGATGACGGGTAGTTTTCCGTTCCATTTTTGCCATAGGTCGGGTTGGGTGATGAGCTCGGCCATAAAATGTCCGACATTAATACGACTGATACAACCATCGTTGAAGATGGCGCTACGGATAGGAGAGGGGTAGGTTTCGTATTTGCTAGTTTTGTGGCTATTGATGAGGCCGCTGGGGCGGACGGCAATCCATTTGATGGTGGGGTCGTTGTGGCCGATAGTGGTGCGTAGGTAGTCGGCGGCCATTTCGTTATCGATATGGGGAGGGAGGATGATACGGATGAGACGGATGGCAAGTTTTTCGGCCAGTGATATTTTCTCATTTAAGTCAGGGATGTTGTTACCACTGGTATTCATGAGGATGAATTTGACCGGTTGGGCGGGTTGGTTGGCTTTGATGGCTTGACAGAGGCGGCGAGTGGCGTCGGTGACGAGGCGGCGGGGGTGGCCGTAGAGGCCTTTGAAAGTGAGGTTGTGGCCGAGGCAGGAGGCGATGGCGGTGCAATCGGCGACAAGCGTTTGGAGTTCAGCATCGGTGAGATCGAGGAGAGAGGCTTCGATGAGCGTGAGGTTGGGATGGGGAGCGAGTTCGGGGGGGACGGATTGGCGGTTACGGACAACGGCTTTAACAGTTTGGTTTTGATCTAAGAGATGTTTGACGAGGTGTTTGCCGGTGGCGCCGGTGGCGCCGACTACGAGAGTGGTCATGGGTGTGTTCCTTTTTAATAGAGTGTAATCGAAATAATCTAGAGTGGGAAGTTCCTCATGCTGTCAGATTATATGTGGATTCCGGCCTGTGCCGGAATGACAGCGTTCTGGGTTATTTATTTTACAGTATGGATATAAGTATAGATGATTGGGGTGATGATGTCATACTACGAAAGTATTATTTTGGGGGATTAGGGTATTAGATTAAGGGTACGGGCTTGGGCGACGGCTTGGGTGCGACTGCGAACATCGAGTTTGCTGTAGATGTTGCGGGTGTGGACTTTGATGGTGTTGGGGGAGAGAAAGAGTTTGTCGGCGATTTGGCGGTTGGTGAGGCCGTGGGCGATGAGGGTGAGGATTTCGAGTTCGCGGTCGGTGAGAGGGTCGATGAGGGCGTTGTTGGGAAGAGCGGGAAAGTGGGAGAGGAGTTGTTGGGTGTAAGTGGGTTGAAGTTGTTGATTGAGGGCGTATTGGAGAAGTTTTTGCATGGGTTGGCCAAGATTGACGAAGAGGCGGATGAAGTTATGTGGTTGGGTGATGGTGTAGATTTGGCGGAGGTGGCCGAGGGCGGTTTTGTAATGGGTGAGTTGGTGGTAGGTGAGGGCTTGGAGAGTACGGGCTTGGAGTTCTGCTTGTAGCTGTTTGGTTTGTTGGAGTTTAGGGATGAGGTCGCTGAGAAGATTGAGGGCTTGTTGGAAGTTGTTTTGGGCAAGGTGGAGACGGACACGGGCAAGTGGTAAGGTTTGGGTATGGTGTAAGAGGCGAGCGGCCGCATCGGGACCTTGTTGTTGGAGGGTGATATGAAATTTGAGGGTGATTAAACGGTCGATATGTTGGCTGAAGTTGTTTTGGAGGATGTGTTTATCGGCTTGGTTGGCGTGGTAGTGGGCAGTTTGGAAGTTATCTTGGGCGAGGTGGATATAGCCGAGAGTGATATGAGTGACGATGGGGGTATCGACATTGGGTAGTTGGCTAGCGAGGTTGAGGGCGAGCTGGGCTTGTTGGGTGGCGGTAGCGAGTTGGTTCCATTGGTAGTGGAGGCGGGCTTGACCGAGGTAGGCTTCGCAGGTGGCGGGGATGGGTGGTTGACCGCCAATGGTGATGACTTGTTGATAGCTAGCGTTGGCGTCAGTTAGTTGGTTATCGGCTTCTTGGATTTGGCCGAGGCAGGTGCTGGCGGCGATGATGCCCATGTTGTTATTTGTTTTTTGGCTGTGGGCAATGGCTTGGCGAAAGGTTTGGGTGGCGAGGTCATGGTGACGTTGAATTTGGTAGGCGAAGCCGAGTGACCAGTGGGCGAGGGTGCGGACGGCGGCGTTGTGGGGATGGAGAAGGCCGAGGGCGCGTTGGGCGTGGGTAATCATCGGTTGGTCTTCCATGCGGACGGTGTGGAGCATGGCGCGAATGGTGGCGATTTGGCCATGGAGGTCACGGCTGTGGTCTGTTTCTGGTTGGGAGGCGAGGCTGTTTTCAGCGGCGGTGAGGGTGGTGTGGATTTGGTGGTGGGGAAGGCCGGTGAGGGTGGCGAGCCAAGCGTCGATGAGGGCGAGAGTTGGGTTGAGGGTGATGGTGGTGGTGGGGAGGGTATCGAGCCATTTGCGGATGGGTGCGAGGACGCCGCGAAAGTAGAGAGGGGTATCGGTGGTGAGGATGAGTTGGGTGATGCGGTCGATGTTATGGGTAGCGGTGGCGTGGTGGAACGCTTCGAGGAGGAGTTTGTTTTGTTCGTACCAGTGGCTAGCGAGGTCATGGAGGAGGTGTATTTGGGTGGCCGAGGCGTGTTGAGAGAGCCGTTGGCGGAGTAGATCGGCGAAAAGATGGTGATAACGGTACCAGCGACGTTCATTATCGAGGGGGATGATAAATAGATTGGCTTGGTCGAGGTAGGCCAAAGTTTGTTGACAATCGATATCGGTGTGGGTGAGGAGCGCTTGACAAAGAGGTGGGGAGAGTTGGTTAAGGATGGCGGTGTGAAGTAAAAAGTGTTGGATGTCAGGTGGTTGTTGGTGGAGGACTTCCTCGAGGAGGTAGTCAAGAATAAAACGGTGATTGCCGGAAAGTGATTGGATGAAGGCCGTGGCATCGGGCTGATTGGAGAGGGAGAGGGAGGCGAGTTGGAGGCCGGTGATCCAGCCCTCGGCCCGCTTATCGAGGATATTGAGGGTGGTGGGGGAGAGAGTGAAGCCAGTAGTTTTGTGGATAAAAGCGTCGGTTTCGGTGGGGGTGAAGCGGAGTTGGTTGGTGCGGATTTCGGTGAGTTGGTAGCTAGCGCGGAGGCGGCCGAGGGGGAGAGGGGGGTCTTGGCGGGTGGAGATGATGAGATGCGTAGAGGGGGGAAGGTGTTTGAGGAAGAAGGCGAGCTGGTCATCGATAGCGGGGTTATCGATGAGATGATAATCATCGAGGACGAGGATGATGGGTTGGGGGAGGGCGGAGAGGGTGTTGATGAGGGTGGGGAGGATGGTTTCGATGGGTGGGGGTTGAGGGGATTGGAGGAGGGCGGTTATGTCTTGGCCGAGGGTAGGGAGGATGGTTTGGAGCGCGGCGATGAGATAGCACCAAAAGCGGTGGGGGTCGTTATCATCATCATCGAGGGAGAGCCAAGCGGCGGGGCGTGATTGTTGGGCGAGCCATTGGGTGAGGAGGGTGGTTTTGCCGAAGCCGGCGGCGGCGGAGATGAGGGTTAATTTGCGGGTGGGGCTGGTATCAAGGGTGGCAAATAGGCGAGGACGAAGGATCAGCGAGGTGCGGGCAGGAGGTATATGGAATTTGGTGGTGAGAAGTGGTAAAGTCATAGAAGGGATTATAGCGGTAAGTGGGGAAATGGGGAAGATGTGGAACGAGACGGGTCAGGATGTTTTTTTATGCTATTCTAATATGAAGAGGGGGGTAATAATGGTTGTGGTTGGTGATGTTGTTAGTATTGCGTAAGATAGTGTTGGGAAGGCTTGACAGAGAGAAAATTAAGTTATTACAATGTATTGTATAAAAGCTGGTATTATGTCCAGTAAAGTTGGGTAAGGTTTTTGTGGACGACGAATTATTGAGATAAAGATAATCATTTGTTGTGAAATCGTGTTGGGCGGGTAGTGTTAGCGGCAATAAAGGTGAAATAAAGTTATGGAATACAGAGATTACTACGAAGTTTTAGGTGTTAGTAAAAGCAGTGATGCGAAAGAGATAAAGAAAGCGTATCGGAAGTTAGCGCGTGAGTATCATCCTGATCGGAATCCGGATAATAAAGCAGCGGAAGAGCGGTTTAAAGAGATTAATGAGGCGTATGAAGTGTTGGGGGATCCGGATAAGCGGTCTAAGTATGATCAGTTAGGGGCGAATTATCATCGGTATCAGCAGATGGGTGGTAATCCGGGCGATTTTGATTTTTCGCAGTGGGCGAATCAGGGTG
>DATHYN010000246.1:0-7096 GCA_035459145.1 Anaerolineae bacterium
AGGGGAGGAGTGGTGGGGGGATGGTGAAGAGGGAGGCGAAGGTGGTGGTGGGGGGCCACGGCCGAGGGCCGTGGTGGATGACGATGGGGAAGATGGGGTGTAGAGGGAGTTGTTCTTTTTCTTGTTGTTCCCAGATACGAACCATGTAGCGTAGCAGTTGAAGGGGGACTAAGGGGTCGTGGTAGCTTTTATGCTCGAAGAGAAAGTAGAAATAGGCGTCATCGCCAGTGGCTAAGCGTGTGCGATAAAGCATGTCGGATTGGTGTTGGCGGAGTTCGTCATCGATGAAGCTGTCGGATTGGAGTTCGAGATGGGTGAGGTCGAAGAGGGGGAGGATGTCAGTGGGGAGGTATTCTTCGAGGTAGTTGCGGGCGATATCGATACGGCTGAAGCTTTGCTGGAAGAAGTGGTCGTGGGGGTTTTGTATGGTCATAAGTAAAGGTCCTTGCGGCTTGAAGTAGGTAATAAATATAAGTGCTTACTTACTCAACGCTTGTGAGGACGTTTTGACGACATGGGAGGGGAAGATTGGTTGGGAATGAGTTGGTTGATAGAAGAAGAGTGGGGAGTGACTGGGCAGGTCTGATAGCCATTTAAGATGGTGTCTTTTTGGGTTAGGGTTGGTGAAAAGAGGAAGGTTTGGGTGGGGTGGCCCCGCCCGAGACGTGAACGCATCGGGCTATATGCTATATGGGGCGCTCCTTGAAGATAGTGTCGTTTTTTTTATAAGAGGAAGGGGTGTTTAGTTGGAAGTCTGGCGATTTAGCAAATCGCGCCACCTCTAGGGGTGTAGGTAGTGCGCTTTAGCAAAGCGCACTACCTACAGGTTATGGGTTAGTTTTTGAGGATGGCGGGGAGGTAAACGCCACCACCTCTGACTTGGGTTTCAACGATGTCACCCATGTCGAAGACGCCTTCGCGGGAGCTGACACGGTAGTCGTGGTTGACGATGGTGGGGCCGGTGTCAACGGTGACGGCGAAGGAGGCTCTGAAGACGGCACCGGGGGCGAGGACGGGGGTTGTCCAACGCACGATTTCGCCATCAAAGGTGCCACCTTGGGTGGCAGTATCGGGGATGTAGGTTGTGTTGGCGGGGATGGTGTCGGTGATGACGAGCTGGGTGGCTTGTTGGCCTTGGTTGGTGACGTAGAGGTCGTAGGTGAGGGTGTCGCCGAGATCGACGATGTCGGCGTCGGCGGCTTTGCTAATCATCAGGACGGGGTTATCGGTGACGTAGGCGACGGCATCGACTTCGACGTTATGGAGTAAGCTGGGGTGGGTGATGACGGCGGTGTTGGTTAAGGCGCCTTGGTACCAGCTATCAACGAGAACGGTGACGGTGATTAGCTCTTCAGAGAGGGGGGCTAAATCGCCTGTCCAGCTGACGCTGACGATATCACTGATGACGGTACCGGCGGTTACTTCGGCATTCCGTAAGTAGGTGCTGGCTTGCCATGGTAGTAGATCGTAGACCATCACATCTGATAAGGGGAAGAGGCTGGAGTTAACGACGTGAATGGTGTAGGTCAAGAGGACATTGTCGCCGGGGGAAGCTAGTATGGGGTTGACCATTTTGAAGGAGTCGATGAGACCGACTTCTTGGATGGTAGTGGTGACGATTTTGCCTGTATTGGAGAAGACACCGCTGGTGTTGTCTTCGAGCCAACTGACACGGTAATCATCGTTGAGGATGAGGGTGCCACTGATGAGATCGTCATCAACACGGACGGCAAAGTTGCGCTGAACGCCTTCGCCGGGTGACAGTTCGGGTAGTGTCCAAGAGATGACGGTGCGACCATCGATTTCGGTGGCAACACCATCATCGGAGATATTGATGAGGGTGGTGCTGAGGGGAACGGTATCGGTGAGCCAAGGCGGGGCATCGGTGGATAAAGCGGTGTTGTAGACGTTAAGCGTGTAGGTTAAGATTTGTCCCGCACCGATGTATTCAGGGGCTGATTTGGAAGGGAGGAGGTTGGAGAGGTGGGTGACAATCCCCTCGGCCGTGGCCGTCAACGGCACAGTGGTCGTGTTTTCTAAGCTATCGGTGATGACCACGGTTGTCGAGTAAATGTTACCCTCGGAGCCACCGATGGTGCTTTGTCCTTCGTAAGTGGTGAAGGTGATGATATCACCGACAGGGAAATCACCATTCCAGAGATAAGAGTTGCATTGGTCGCCACAATCAGGGCCGTCAGGGAAGGGGGGTGTGGTGCCGACATCAGGAATGACGTAGAGGTCATTGCCACCAACACTGATGCGAGCGAAGGCTAGGGTGACTTGGGCATCTAAGGCGTTGCCGGGGCCGATATTTTCGATGGTGATGGTGGGGGTGACTGAGCCAGTATCATTCCCACTACCCGGTTTTTTAGCGATGGGGTCGAGGGAGGCGTCGATAACGAAGTTGGGGCCGCGAACGGTGGTGGTAACGACGGGGCCGTCGACACAGATGTTGTCGGCGGTGCAGGCGGTGTATTCATCATTGATGATGCGGACATTGGCGATATCATCAATCCAGACGGTATAGGTGAATTGGGCGGATTGGTTGGTATCGAGTTCGGGCAAGTCCCAACTGACGACGCCGGCGCTGTGGTCGCCACCACGGAGGTAGGTGACGTTGTCAGGGACGACGTCGGTGATGGTGAGGTCGGTGGCTTTGGAGCCGATGTTGAAGATGGTGAGGGTGTAGGTCATTTCGCGGTTGGAGCCGGCGGGGTCGGGCCAATTGGTTTTGGAGAGGGAGAGGATGGGGTTGATGACGGTGGTGGTGTAGGGGGTGCCGGCCGAGGGGCCGCCGCCGTTCCAATCGACACTGTAAAGGTTGTTGTTGATAATGGTGCCACTGACGACGTCGCCGATTTGAACGGCGAAGGTGAATATTTCTGTTTGGCCGATGGCTAGATTGACGTTGCGGTTCCAGGTGACGATGGTGTTGTTGCCGTTGGCCGAGCCATCGGGGCCGATATCGTGGATGGTGGTGTTGTTAGGTACCATATCGGAAACTTCAATAGGGAAGTTGGTGGCTGGTTGGCCTTCATTGGCAACGGTTAGGGTGTAGACCATAATTTGATTAGGGCCGGGCAGGAGGGGTGTTGCTTCTTTGTCGATAACAAAGAATGGTTCATCACGGACGATTGTTGCGGCGGTGATGGTGACAGGCTCGGCCAGCATGGCTTGGCTAATAACGGCGGTGTTTTCAATGACACCATCGAAATTAGGGGCAACGGCGACGGTAAAGCTGATGAGAATGGTATCATCGAAACCGACATCACCAGTCCAGGATAGCGTATCAACGTCAAATTGAGGCTGATTGGGGCTGTTGGTGGTGGCGTCATTGTTGTAGGTGGTGTTGGCGGGGATGAGATCGGTTAAGGTGGCGTCGAAGGCGGTGTAAGCGCCTGTGTTTTTAATTTCAATCAGATAGGCTAAATCGTCGCCACCAGTAGCGGTTAATGTTGGGGAGACTGTTTTGAGGGATAGGCTTAGTTTCGGATAGCCTTCGGGAGGGGGGAGAGGGTCAGCGGTGGCAGTATTGGTGTTGAAATATAAAGTTGTGAATAGCATGGCGAGTAGCAGCATGCCAGTGAACAGAGTCCCGAGTAAGTAAAGGGTTTTCTGTTTTGTTGGTGATAATTGGGGCATAGATATCTCCTTGGTATGGGTTGATTGTTGATTGAATTCGGAAAGCTCCCTTTCTTATTATACATGGTTATCAATAATATCTCATATTGGGGGGGTAATAGAAGCTGACTTGGTTATTGTGATGGGGTTCCTGGATTCCCGCTTTCGCGGATGCTGTCTGTTTTTGTTGAGCAGGTAGGATTTGTGGAGAACGAAGCCGAAATAAAGGTGATTTTAGGAGTGGATCCCCGCTTTCGCGAGGATGACAGCCCTGATCTGGCTGTAAATGGTTGTTGACATAAGAAAAACGGACAGCATCTTCGCGGGAATGACATTGTTCTTTCGCGGGAATGATATCGTTTTTTCGGGGGAATGATATTGTTGGGGGTCTGGAGTTAGGAGTGGATTGCCGGCGCGTGTATGATAGCCATGATCGGGCTGTTAGGGTGGGTTTGGGTTAAGGTGTCCGTGTCCTTTGGTAAATTGGGGTGCAGATTGTTGAGGAAGGGAGGGAGTCGTCAGGGGGATGAAGTCGTGATACACTTTGGTTGGGTGTGGTAAAGTGTCTTATTGATTATTGGTTGGTGTAGCATTAGGAGAGAGTAATGATGCATTCGAATGATGATGAATATTATGAAGAGTATGAGGAAGAAGAGTATTACGAAGAGTATGAGGAAGAGTATGAGGAAGAGTATGAGGAGGAGGCGTATTATGTGCATGTGGTGTCAGCGGGGGAGAGTTTGAGTGTGATAGCGAAGATGTATTATGGGGATGCGAGTATGTGGCCGGCGATTTTTGAGGCGAATCAGGATATTATCAAGAATCCGAATTTGATACGGGTGGGGCAGGAGTTGATTATTCCGGAGTATCATGCGGGTTGTTAGCTGAGAGGGGGGAGCTTGATGGTTGTGAAATCTTTTGGTTAAACAGCTGAATTAGAGTGTAACCGACGTAGTCTGGAATTTGCTGTTGTAATTGTGTACAGGGGAAAGGTTTGGTGGGTTTTGACGCGGATTTTGGGGATTTTGGGGATTTTTCTGTTGATTTAAGGGTAAGGTTTTGGTTGTTAGGGTTATTTGTGGCTGAGGTAGGTTTTTGTGTTGATTTTTTCTTGAAAAAGGTGAGTGGGTGATGAAGAATAATATTTATCGGCGGTATGGGGTGGTGGTGGGTGGGGTAGTGGTGGTGGTGACGGTGTTGTTAGGGGTGGTATGGTCGTGGGTGGGGGCGTATTTGGTGGCGATTAATGGGGTGACTTTTTTACTGTATGGGTATGATAAGCGGCAGGCGGGTAATGGGGCAGGCCGGGTGCCGGAGCGGGTGTTGCATTTGTGTGCGTTGGTGGGGGGCTCGGCGGGGGCGGGGATTGGTCAGCAGTGGTGGCGGCATAAGCGGGCGAAACGGCCGTTTCAAATCGTTTTTTGGTCAATTGTAGCGGTGCAGGTATTATTGGTAGCAGGAATTTATTTTTTGTGGATGTAAAGGATTGATCTGGTGTTACCATATATTTTCTTCGTTTTAGGTTTGGGGATTGGGTCGATGTTAACATGGTCGTATTTTCATGCGTGGGTGATTCCTAATTTGGAAGCGGGTTTGTTGGTGGGGCGACCGAAAGGGTTGCGGGAGGAGGTGTGGCGCTGGATTCGGGCGGTGGAGACGCAGACGGAATCGATTTTGGCGTTGTGTGCAGGTTTGGATAAAGCACAGAAGCCACATGCGGCGGAGACGGTGGCGTTGGTGAAGCATGTGCAGGCGCAGTTGCCGGAGCTGATTGGGCGTTTAGAGCAGTTGGGGGAGGAGGTTGATATTGAAACGCGGCAGGCGCAGATTAAGGAAGAGATTGGGGTGTTGCGGGAGAAGCAGAAGGAGGGCCGAGGGCGGACGCCAGAAATTATGCAGCGAACGATTGATAATTATGAGAGTTTGTTGGCGACGATGGAGAAGTTGGCTGTTTTGCAGGAAGAGACGGAGTATAAGATTCAGCATATTGGTAGCATTTTGGAGCGGCAGTATGCGCAGTTGCAGTTGTTGGCGGGGCGTAAGCAGATGGATAGTAATGATTTCCGTCGTTTGAATCATGATTTGCAGGAAAGTAGTGAGGTGATGAATGATTTATTGGAGGCGTTTGAGGAGTTGCGGCAGGGGAAGTAGCTCATGATTTATCGGATTTTGTTTGAGATTTTGATGTTGGTTTTGTTGTTTTTCTGTTTGCGGGATGCGTGGCGGAAAGGTTGGGGTGAGGTAGGGATGGTATGGGCGGGTGTTATTTTCGGTTGGATGTTGGAGTGGGCGACGATTGAGCAGTTAGATGCGTATGAGTATGGTACATTTATATTAAAGGTAGGGGAAGTGCCGTTATCGATCGGTTTTGGTTGGGGGGTGATTATTTATGCGTCGCGATTGATGTCGGATGCGTCGAGTTTGGCCGAGTGGGGGCGGCCGGTTTTGGATGCGTTGTTGGCAGTTATGATTGATTTGGGGATGGATGTGGTGGCGATTCGGTTGGGGATGTGGGATTGGGGACGGGGCTTGGATTATGAATATTTTGGGGTGCCATATCCTAACTTTTGGGCTTGGTTTTGGGTCGTGTTCTTTTTTTCGGCGAGTTCTCGTTTGTTGTTGCGGTTGCCGGGATGGTGGGGGCGGTGGTTGGCACCGGTTGGCGCGATTGTGGTTAGCACGATGGGGGTGTTGGCGACGAATTCGTTGGCGGTTGATGTGTTGGGGCCGAGGGGTTTGGAGGATGTGGCGGTTGGCGTCCTGTTGTTGTTGGCGACGATTTTCGTGGTGGTGCAGAGGCCTCGTTTGCATGTGGAGCGGGTACCGCTAATTGGGATGTGGGTGCCAATTGCTTTTCATCTGTATTTTTTGTTTTTTGGGTTGTTGGTGGCGGATTTATGGCGGTTGCCCTTGGCATTATTGGTTAGTGTGGTGATGTTGGGGATTGGGGTTTGGTTGCATTGGCCGATGATGACGGAGTTGAAGGGGTGGCTGGTTAGCGGGCGTCATCGATGATGCAGGGGATGGGGTAGGTTTCGAGTTGGTATTGGGTGAGGGTGATGCCGGCTTCTTTTAGTTGGGTGGCGAGTTCTTGGCCGACGTAGCGGAAGTGCCATGGTTCGTAGTAGAAGGTGGTGATGGAGAAGGCGTCGCGGGGGTAGCTGAGGGTGAAGCCGTAATGGTGGGCGTTTTCTTCGAGCCAGATGCCTTCGGGGGTCATGTAGAAGTAGGTGTGGAATTGGATATCTTCGTCACCGACGATTTCGCCGAGGTGAGGGGAGCCGAAGTCGATAGTGGTGCCGAGTTGGTGTTCGCTGTGGCCGGGGCGGGCGCTGAGAAGTTGGGCGCGGTCGGGGTATTGCTCGTTCCATTTGGCCCAGGCGATGGCTTGTTGTTCATAGCTGCGATAGCCGGAGATGATTTGCGGGGAGAGGCCAGCGGCCTGCATGTCGTTAATGAGGGCGGTGAGGTGGGG
>DATHYN010000247.1:0-1421 GCA_035459145.1 Anaerolineae bacterium
AACACGTAGAAGGACGCGATCCATCTCATGATGTCTCGGCGGGTCCTCCCCCGCCTCACATGATGCGCTCCAGCTCCGAGCCATTCGGGCCTTTTCCACCGGTCCCTTCTCCGAGTTCCCGTGACTATCGTAGTCACCGTCAGGACCAGCATCATTATCATCATGATCCTTCCGTCACGCATCCGTACGGCCTCCCTCGCCCCATCATTCTACGTGATCCTATTCGCGGGCCATCCCCTCATGAACTACCCGTCCCTCCGGGAGCCATTGTCACGTTACCCGACCCCTACGGCCACCCGCATCACTTTGTCGTTTCTTACCAAATGCAAACCATGCCGTATACACAAGCCGCGGCTTTTGTGGATGCGTGGAGTCACAACATTTTGTCCTCGCCACCGACCACCTATACCCTGGCGCCGTGGATTCGTTCCGTGGGGCCGCCGCCGCCGCCCACGATGGGACCTCCTCCCTTTGCCGGGGCCGCGCCCACCACTACTAGCGGTATGCCTCCACCTCCGCATTCCAGGTCCCGTCGCCGGGGGCGCACCCACTACTAGCAATACGCATCCTCTTCCTCCACCACCACCACTACCTCCGCATTCCATGATGGAGACGAGGCCTTGGACTAGTCTGCCACCACACACTCGGTGGTAATCCTCCCATGTCGCTCGCATCGACGGCGATACCAACCACACTACAATCATACATGTATTCCCAATTGTGCCCCGTGTTTTTACTATTTTATTTTTATTTTTGCAAGGTTGCATTCCACCTGCATCCCACAATAACATCAACAAGAATAACGCGTTCATTCGCCCACCATACAATAGTATCTAATGATAATTTTGACTCTGGGTGTAGGCCGACACCAAGTGCGAAGCAAGCCCTTTTTGTGATTTGCAATGGTCGGATTGCTCCAGGCGCCGACCCCTTAACTATTAGCTAGCTAGCTAGCCTAGCCAGCCTAGCTTAGCTAGGCTAGCTAGTTGTAGGTACTAGAGGGAGAAGAAGGGGGACAAAACCGGGAAAGGCGGATTGGCGTCATCGCCCGACAGTGACAGGAGCAAGCCATGGGCGTTTGTCGACTACTGACATGATATGCATGACAATGAGGGTGGGAGGTGCGTGTATCACGGTATCGTATAAATCTCGCAGAAAGAGAGAGAGACTCTCCTCCTTTGGTGGTCTTTTCGAGAGACGCCGAATGCCTGTAGTCGTAGTCGTAGTCGTCTGCCTCGTGCGACGACAAGCAGTTGTTGACCGTGTGAGGTAGTTTCGGTCGCTGTTGTTGTGGTGGTGGTGGGAATTTGGAATTCCCCGTATTCTACCACTACTACGTATGTGGATTGATGATAGGCATACTACCTGAGCTTTGGGGTAGTACATATACGAGTATGGTATGATGTATGGTATATGTTATG
>DATHYN010000248.1:0-23611 GCA_035459145.1 Anaerolineae bacterium
TGTGGTACTAATACTGGTTTTAACTCTTCTTTTTTGTTATCTTTCATTTTAGATGCCTTTGTTGCTTTTGTATTTTTTTTGCTGAATTTACTTTACAACAAAGGCATCTTTTTTTCCAGAAAAGCCAAACTCAAGGTCCCATTTAGCCCGATGCGTTCACGCTCGGGCGGGCCCACCCACCACAACACCTCCAACAACACCCAAACCTCCCTCCACTCAACCGCCCACCCCAACCTTCCAACTTCGAAGACCCTCCCTCATCTAATTCACGCTTGGGACACACCAACACCCCCTCTCACCAAAACAAATCAAAAAATCCCCCCAATCCCCAAAATCCGCGAACGTTACAACACCCCCACCAACCCCTCAATCGCCCGCCAAATCCGCTCCCGCAAATCCGCCAACAACACCTCATCCGCGGCCACAATCGGACTATCCCCCGACTGCTCCCCAATATACAACGCCCGATTCACCTCAATCATCAACCACACCTGCCCCTCATGCGCATGACCAATCAAATCCCAATTCCCCCAAAACGGCCGATTAATCGCCACCCCCCCCTCGGCCGCCACCAACGGCTCCACCCCCTCAAACGCCTCCGCCAACAACCCCGCAAACAATCGCGTCAACTCCCCCGACGCCGTAATCCGCCCCCGAGGCGGATAAATCTCTCCCCGCTCATCCCCATAATTACACACCGTAATCTCCGGCCGCATCGCCGCCGGATCATCATACTGCGTCGGCCCCACCGCCGCCATCGAATGACAATCAACCACCAACTTAATCTCCCCATCAGCCGCCGCCGCCGCCAAATGCCCATCCCACGGCCCCCAATACTTCCTCACCAACGCCGCCTCTTCATCATCATCCGGCCGCTCCACCACCCGATACACTGGCGCTCCATAACTCGTCTGCCACTTCACCACCCCATCCCCAGACCGATGATGCGCATACTTGTCCGCCGGCCGATTCACATCCAACAACGCCCGCGCATACGGAAAATAATGCCACCTCTTCACCCGCCCCCGAAAATCAAACAACTGCTCCGCATACACATCCGCTTCATTAAATATCTGCTCCGCCGTCAACAAATGCCGCCCCACTAACTCATCTGGCTCGGCCAAACCCCCATGCGGAATAAAAATCGCCACTGGCGCTGGTTCACGCTTACTCATCATCACCTCGTCCATATAAATCAGGTATAAATGTCTGCTCCTCCATCGGCGGCCGAATATAATACATATCTTCCCGTTCCGGCAACTCCACTGGCGGCGGAATCACATCCTCATACGGAATCTGACTCAAAATATGCGCCATACAGTTCAACCGCGCCTGCCGCTTATCATCCGCTGGCACCACATACCACGGCGCTTGCTTAATATCCGTATACGCAAACGTCTGATCCTTCGCCTGCGAAAATTTCGTATACAACCGATGCTCGGCCAAATCAATATCACTCAATTTCCACCGCTTCCACGTCTCAATATTCCGTTCCATAAACCGTTTCCGCTGCACCTCATAACTCACCGAAAACCAATATTTCAACAAAATAATCCCCGACCGCACCAACATGCGCTCAAATTCCGGACAAGAACGCAAAAATTCCTGCACCTGCTCCTCCGTCGCATACCCCATCACCCACTCCACATTGCTCCGGTTATACCAACTCCGATCCAACAACACAATCTCACCCCCAGCCGGCAAATGGGACACATACCGCTGAAAATACCATTGCGTCCGCTCCCGATCACTCGGCTTCGGCAACGCCACCACCCGCACAATCCGTGAGCTCGTCCGCTCCGTAATCCGTTTAATCACCCCCCCCTTACCCGCCGACCCACGCCCCTCAAAAATAACACACACCTTCAATCCTTTCGTCGCCACCCACCTCTGCAACTTCACAAACTCAACCTGTAGCCGTTGCAATTCCGCTTCATAATAATCCCGCTTTAATCGCCCTTTCTTCGTAAAAACAGGTGGCGATTCCGGCTGCCACTGGCGCAATCTTGGTTTAATTGTCTCCGCCTCTTTTTCCTTACCCTTTCGCTTGCTTTTTTTCGACTTCGCCATGACAATTACCTCACAATCAATCTTTCAATATTCACCTATTTCTACATTATAAACCATTTGCAACACCTGATCACCTAAATTGTTTAACCTAAGGAATTTTTATATGCCCAAAACCATCCGCTGGTTCCTACTCAGCGCTTTATCCCTCATCTTCCTCACCCAAATCACCGCCTGCCAAACCACTCCTCCCGCCATTTTACGCCTCGCCACTACCACTAGCACCGAAGATTCTGGCTTGCTAGACACCATTCTGCCTCTTTTTGAGCAAGAATATAACGCCCGTGTCGATGTCATCGCCGTCGGCACCGGCCAAGCGCTTACCCTCGGCCAAAACGGAGACGCCGATTTAATCTTAGTCCATGCCCGCGACAGAGAAGACCAGTTTGTGGCCGAGGGCTACGGCCTCAGCCGCCACGACGTCATGTACAACGATTTTGTCATCATCGGCCCCGCCAACGACCCCGCCAACATCCGCTCCGCCCCCGATCTCTCTACCGCCTTCCAACGCATCGCTACCACCCAATCCACCTTTATCTCCCGTGGCGACGACTCCGGCACCCACATCCGCGAACAAACCCTATGGCAACAAGCTGATATCACCCCCGCTGACGGTTGGTACCTAGCCATCGGCCAAGGCATGGGCGCCACCCTCACCATCGCCGACGAACAACAAGCATACACCCTCACCGATCGCGGCACCTTCATCAAACGCCAAACCATCGGCCTCACCCTTCCCATCCTCTATCAAAACGACCCCGCCCTCGTCAACCCCTACGGCATCATCCCCATCAACCCCCAACGCCACGCTGTCAACAGCCAACTCGCCCAACAATTCATAACCTGGCTCACCAGCCCCCCCATCCAACAACAAATCGACAACTACACCATCAACGGGCAACAGCTGTTCTACAGCAATAGCCAAGGAGCGTGTCCCCCCGCTTGCTTTCGCCACGCCCCACCAAACAACACCAGCCACAGTTGATGATTACATGTTTATCCAAGCGTTGGCTGAAGCAGTCCGACTCATCATCACCGGTGACAACGCCCTTTGGCAAGTCGTCACCCTTTCCCTCTTCGTCAGCAGTTCCGCCCTCATCTTGGCCGCCATCGTCGGCATTCCCTGCGGCGCTTGGCTCGGCCTCCACCAGTTCCGCGGCCAAAAATGGGTCACCACCGCCATCTACACCGGCATGGGCCTCCCTCCCGTCGTTGTCGGCCTCATCGTTTACCTTATCCTCTCCCGCCAAGGCCCCGCCGGGGGCCTTGATTGGCTCTTCACCCCCACCGCCATGATCATCGCCCAAACCATCCTCGCCTTCCCCCTCGTTACCGGCATGACCATGTCCGCCGTCCGCGCCGTCCCCGCCGACCTCCGCTGGCAACTCCAAGCCCTCGGCGCCACCGAAGCCCAAATCACCCGCCTCATCCTCAGCGAAGCCCGCTACGGCGTCATCGTCGGCCTCGTCGCCGGCTTCGGCGCCGCCATCAGCGAAGTCGGTGCCGTCATGCTCGTTGGTGGCAATATCGACGGCCAAACCCGCGTCCTCACCACCGCCGTCGTCCTCGAAACCCGCCGTGGCAACTTTTCCCTCGCCCTCGCCCTCGGCCTCATCCTCCTCACCCTCACCTTCCTCACCAACGGCCTCGTCACCCGCTGGCAAAGTGACTCCTAACCATGACCACACCACTCTACACCCTCACTCACATCCAACAACAGTACGACCAACGGCTTATCCTCGATATCGACACCCTCACCATCCACACTGGTGAAATCCTCGCCCTCGTTGGCCCCAGCGGCGCCGGCAAAAGCACCCTCCTCCGCCTCCTTGCCTTCCTCGAAACCGCCACCCACGGCCAAATCGAATACCAAGGCACCCCTCTCCACCCCCCTATTCCCCTTCATTATCGCCACCAAATCACCATGGTCTTCCAAAAACCCCAACTCCTCCGCCGCTCCGTCCGCGACAACGTCAACCTCGGCCTCCAACTCCGCCATCAAAGTAACCCCGCCCGCGTCACCACCGTCCTCGACAGCCTCGGCCTCCTCGACCTCGCCAACCAAACCGCCACCAAACTCTCCGGCGGCGAAGCCCAACGCGTCGCCCTCGCCCGCGCCCTCGTCCTCCAACCCCAACTCCTCCTCCTCGACGAACCCACCGCCAACCTCGACCCCTACAACATCCGCCTCATCGAAAACATCGTCCTCCAAGCCAACCAAAATTGGGGCACCACCGTCGTCATCGTCACCCACAACATCTTCCAAGCCCGCCGCCTCGCCCACCGCGTCGGCCTCCTCCTCAACGGCCGCCTTCACGAAGTTGCCCCCACCGAACAATTCTTCACCAACCCCCAACACCCCGAAACCAGCGCCTTCGTCAATGGTGATATTCTCTACTAATTTATTCAAATTCTCTCTCTCTGCCAGCCTCATTCTTCACCAAAAACCTTGCCTCTTTTCCCACTTCATGCTACCATTATCTCCTAGTATGAGTACTAAAATGATACCCCTCAATAAAAATATCTGGTATCGACTCCCCCACGAAGCGTGGGGCCTATTTTCTATTAAACGCTAGCCTGATCCCTAAGGATCAGGCTTTTTTTTTGCCGTTCACTTGGAGAATTATGACCACAATCACCTTACCCGGCCTCATCGATGTCCACACCCATCTCCGCGTCCCTGGCGGAGAACATAAAGAAGATTTTGCCACCGGTACCGCCGCCGCCCTCGCCGGCGGCCTCACCCAAATCCTCGGCATGCCCAACACATCCCCCCCCCTCAGCACCCCCGATGCCCTCCAACAAGCCAATGCCACCGCCTCGGCCACCATCCGTTGCGATGTCGGCCTCTTCGCCGGTGCCAGCGCCGAAGATATCCACCACCTCCCCGACCTCGCCCCTCACGCCGTCGCCCTCAAAATCTACCTCAATGACACTTTCGGCAAATTACGTGTCGATAAAGTCAGCACCCTACGCGCTTGCTTCGAGAACTGGCCCCGCCACAAATTAATTGCCATGCACGCTGAAAAACAAAGCGTTGCCGTCGGCATCGGCCTCGCCGCCACCTACCAACGCCATGTCCATTTCTGTCACATCAGCCGCCGCCAAGAAATTGAGCTCATCGCCGACGCCAAAGCGGCCGGCCTCCCCGTCACCTGCGAAGTCACCCCCCACCACCTCTTCATGGACGAATCCGATTTCGCCCGCATGGGCACCCGCGCCGATATGCGCCCCGTCCTCGGCTCCCCCGACGATGTCGCCGCCCTCTGGGAACACCTTCTCACCACCGTCGACTGCATCGCCACCGACCACGCCCCCCACACCATCGCCGAAAAAGAAAGCGATCCCCCCCCACCAGGCATCTCCGGTCTCGAAACCTCCCTCGGCCTCATGCTCACCGCCGTCCACGACAACAAACTCACCCTCGACCAACTCCAAGACCTTATGCACACCAATCCCCAACGCATCTTCAACCTCCCCACCCAACCAGACACCTACATCACCATCGACCCTGATGCCCACACCACCATTGACAACGACAAACTGTTCACCAAATGTGGCTGGACACCATTCCATGGCCGCACCGTCCACGGCCGCCTCCTCACCGTCACCCTCCGCGGCCAAACCGCCTTTGACAACGGCCAACTCCTCGCCCAACCCGGCACCGGCCAACTAATCAAACCCACATCTTGAGCGTAGCGACAGCCCGCTCTGCTCAAACAACCAATTTAACAAAAACAAGGGCCGAGCGAAGTCGAAAGATCTGCTACCCCCTTACCATTACCCAAGCCTCAACCGGCACAAACAACAAAAAGGAAGAAAAGAACCATGCCAGACATTAAACCAATTTTCGATTTAGACAAAATGCCCACCATCAAACGGCAAGATTACGGCCTTCTTGACCAAGACATCCTCTCCGTCTCCCAATTCGACCGTGACATCATCGAATACATCTTTCAACGTGCCCGCGAAATGCGTGCCATGGTCGAGCATTGTGGTGGCTCCGACCTCCTCCGCGGCCACGTCCTCGCCTGCCTCTTCTACGAACCCAGTACCCGCACCAGCTCCTCCTTCATCGCCGCCATGGAACGGCTTGGCGGTAGCGTCATCCCCATCACCTCCGGTGTCAAATTCAGCTCCGTCAGCAAAGGGGAAACCCTCGCCGACACCGTCCGTACTCTCGAACAATATGCCGATGCCATCGTACTCCGCCACCCCGAAGTCGGCTCGGCCAAAATCGCCGCCAACTACGCCGGCGTGCCTATCATCAACGCCGGTGATGGCGCTGGCGAACATCCCACCCAAGCCCTCCTCGACCTCTTCACCATTCGCGAGGAACTCGGCCAAATCGACGGCCTCAAAATCGCCATGGTCGGTGACCTCCGCTTCGGTCGTACCGTCCACTCCCTTACCCGCCTCCTCACCCAATACGACGTCAGCCTCCGCTTCGTCTCCCCTGAAATTCTCCGCCTCCCCCTCAAAATCATGAACGAAGTCATCGATGTTAAACTCGACGCCCGCGAAACCCATGACGTCGCCGATGTCATCGCCAACGCCGACGTCCTCTACGTCACCCGTGTCCAAAAAGAACGCTTCACCGACCTAGCTCAATACGAAGAAGTAAAAAATCAATATGAGATAACGGCCGAGCTCATGTCCCAAGCCAAAGACAAAATGGTCGTCATGCACCCCCTCCCCCGCATTGGCGAAATCCATTACGATGTCGATAACGACCCCCGCGCCGCCTACTTCCGCCAAGTCCAAAACGGCATGTACATCCGCATGGCCCTCCTCGCCGGCGTTCTCGGCCTCGCCTAACCCCAAAAGGTAGTCCGATTTGCTAAATCGGACTACCTTTAGGGGGTTAGCGGTGAATGATAGGGAAGATGGTTTGGTGGGGCCAGGGTTGGTCGCAGGGGCAGGTGGGGCCTTGGTGGAAGGGGATGGTGCCAAGCCAAGTGGTGATGATGGTGATGTCGTCGGCGGGGAGGCACCAGCGGGTGAGGGTGTAGTCGAAGTGGATGAGGTTGGTGAGGTTGGTGAGGTTGGTAGGGAAGGGGCCGTCAAGGATGTTGTAGTTGAGGGTGAGGGTGCGGAGGGTGGTTAGTTGGCTGAGTTGTTCAGGGAGGGTGAAGAGCTGGTTGTGGTGGAGGTTGAGGGTGGTGAGGGGGCTGTTCTGACCAAGGTTGTCGGGAAGGGCTTGGAGGCGGTTGTGGGCGAGGTTGAGGGTATTGAGTTGGATGAGATTGTCCCAGTTGTCGGGAAGGTCGACAAGGCTGTTATTGGCGAGATCTAAGTAGCGGAGGCTATCTAAGTAGCCAATTTCGCTACCCAAGTAAGCGAACTGGTTGCCGCTTAAATCAAGTTCTTGGAGGCGGTCGAGTTGATAGAAGTTGGCGGGGAGATAGGTGAGCTTGTTGTTGGCGAGGTTAAGGTTCCATAACCAATGGATGTCGCCAAAGTCGTTGGGAAGGGAGGCGAGTTGGTTGGCAGAGAGGTCAAGTCTCCAGAGGTTGGTGAGGTTGATGAAATCGGTGGTGGCTAGGTTGGTGAGGTTGTTGTTGGCGAGATCAAGGCCGTGGAGGGTGCTGAGGGAGGCGATAGGGCCAACGGCCGTTAACTGATTATCACTCAAATCCAAAATGGATACATTTAAATTGGCGAAAGCTGGGGGCAAATCTGTTAAGCCACTGTTGCTCAGGTATAGGTTCGACAACAGGGTAAGGGAATCGATATTATCAGGCAGAAAGGTAAGGGGATTGTGGCTTAAGTCGAGATCGGAAAGGGGTAGTGACCATAGTTGGGGGGGCATCTGGGTGAAATTGTTATGAGCGAGGTCTAGGCTAGATAAAAAAGTCAAATTGTCGAGATTAGGGAGGGAGGTGAGTTGGTTATAGGCCAAGTCAAGGAGCATGAGATTGGTGAGATTATTGAGTTCGTTGGGGAGCGTGGTGAGCTGATTGTCGATGAGGTTGATACCCCATAAGAGGGGCATTTCGAGAAGTTGGGAGGGGAAGGTCGTCAGTTCTAAACCGCTTAACTCGAGGTAACGTAATCCGGTCATGGGGGCAAAACTAGACGGTAAGGTGAGAGGGTTGTCGCTAAGGTCAAGGTGATAGATGTTATCAAGGGCTAAAACTTGCTCAGGGAGAGTTGTAAATTGGTTGCTATGGATATCGAGGATGAGCAAGGGGGTTAATTGGTCAAATGTATTAGGGAGAGTGGTCAGTTGATTGTGATCTAAGTGGAGATAATTTAGGTTGGAGAGCTGGCCAATGTCATCGGGGAGGGCGATGAGTTGGTTATGGCTGAGATAGAGCGTGTTTAATTGAGACAGGGTTCCATTGAACGAGGGGAGGGTGGTGAGTTGATTGTGGTCAAGGAAGAGGCCGCCTAGCTCACTGAGTTGATTAATGGATTGCGGGATTGAGGTTAAATTGTTGTGGGCTAGGTCTAATCGGATTAGGGCGGAGAGGTTGCCGATGTCAGCAGGTATGGCCGTGAGTTGATTATCATAGGCGGCGAGAACTTCTAGTTGGGTAAGTTGGCTGATGCTGTTGGGCAGGGTGGTTAATAGGTTGCCTTGGAGGAAGATAAATTTTAAGTTGGGTAAGTTGTTCCAAGCAATATCGATAGAAGTGAGGTAGTTATATTCTAGGTCGATAGAGCCGAGGTTGGAGAGTTGGTCAATTTCAGGGGGTAGGGTGGCTAAATAGTTGTAGGGGACATTGATGGTGGTGAGGTTGGAGAGTTGGCCGATTTCGGCGGGGAGGTGTTGCAGTTGGTTGTGGCCTAGGTCTAAGTTGGTGAGATTAGTTAGTTGCCCAATTTCGGGGGGGATTGAGGTGATGTTGTTTTGTTCGAGGCCGAGCCAATCTAAGTGGGTGAGGGTGCCGATTTCGGCGGGGAGGGGGCCGGCTAGGTTGTTCTGACCTAGGCGGAGTTGGATGATGTGGTTGTCGGCGCAGATGATGCCCTCCCAGGAACAGGGGGTGTTCGTTTGGAGCCAGTCTTGATTGTAGGTCCAGTTATCACCGTTCATGCTGGTGTAGAGGGTGATGAGGGTTTGGCATTCGGCCGAGGGGATTTCGGTGACGAGATCGCAGTTGGTGGGGTCGCCACTGGGGGCGGCAGTGGTGGTTTGGAAGGTTGAGATGATGAGAAGTAAAAGGATTGTATAAATTGATAAACGCAAATGCATGAATACCTCACTGTTAAAAGATTAAATGTGTTAATTAATGAGCTTTTTTATGGGGATACTATAACACAGAAATTAGGTGGTTAGGAGTTTCGTATAAGAGGCAGTGGGGCACGTGGGGGAAGCGTATGATTGGCATGGGTTTGATAATAGACTCACCCGCACACTTGCTTATAAAATTCATGTGTAGCCAATAGTCTCTCGCCTAAATAAGCAAAATAACCATCTGAATAACTATTTATATAAAATTGAGCATGTTCATAAAATTCATTCCCCACCCGACAAAAGTCGTTTACAAATCCCTCCTCTCCAACTACAATACCATCATCAACTAATCACCAAGGAGACAAAAATCATGCTAAATATCACCCACACCCCAACCCAATGGACCACCACCCCCCTCAAAAAATACCTTCAAGCCGGCCTCCTCGCCGCCTCGGCCGCCGCCCTCCTCAACCTCACCATCTACCTCACCATGATGCTCACCACCAATAACCCCATCGACCCCCTCACCCTCGGCTCCATCCTCATCGCCTCCTTCCTCCCCAACCTAATCGCCACCCTCGCCCTCTTCACCCTCACCCGCTGGCTCCCCATCCCCCACGCCCGCCCCCTCTACACCCTCGGCATCACCCTCCTCGTCCTCAGCTCCATCCTCCCCCACCTCGGCATCGGCCCCGCCCCCTCACCCGCCCTCGCCGCCCTCCCCCCCGGCTTCAACCTCATGACCATCCCCCTCCACCTTATCGGCGGCCTCTTCGCCATTTTCGTCATACCTTACTTGCTCAACCGATAATGCGCAACTAAAGCCCCCACACCTAGTAAGGTTTTCATCATTTATACCTCTGGAATTTCATCAACTGATTTAAAAACAATCGTTTCGCCTGTGACCGTACTTTTAGGCGAAGCAAGATAAACACAATAACGACCAGCATCATCGGCAGAAAAAAAAATACACAAGCACTTAAATTGGGAAAAGGACCGTTTAGCCCTTCATTCCATGCGGCAACAGAATTAATTGGCAAACGATGGAATGGTGCCATTATTTATTGTCTATTCCATGAACTAACTCGCTTTTCAGATATAAAAGATGCCATTCCAGGTCTATCAGCACGCATGTTATCTGAACGGCTAAAGGAACTTGAAACAAATGGCGTGATCGAACGGATCGTAATACCAGAAACCCCCGTGCGCATTGAATACTCACTAACCGCCAAAGGGCAAGCATTACGGGAAGTCATGCTAACACTTCATAAGTGGGCAAAGGTATGGCACACAGAACAAACTGAGTAATTCTTCAAACGCCCCACCTCACTATCACCCTCGGCCCATCCGCTCCTGCCACCCCCTAACCTGCTCCTTAATCCCCGCCCACAAAATCTGCAACGGCCGCCACGTCGCCCCCTCCTGATATAACCACCACTCCACCAACAAAATCACAAACGCCAACAACGCCAACCACGGCCACAACTCCCTCTGCCCCACATCACCCCCCTCACTATCTTCGCTACTACTCTGCCCAATATTAATCACATCTCTCGGCCCAATCGCCGACTCCCTCGGATTAAATAAATTCACCGGAAACGTCCCCCCCGACCGCGTCCCCGTCCCATCCCGCAACAAAACCTGATACAAACCCACCCCACCCGTCTCATCAAACACAATCTCACCCTCCCCCTCAACCTCCGCCACCCACGTCGTCTGATTCGGCAACACCACCCGCACCTCCTCCGTACTCGCCCCAGGCGTCAACGGCACCAACTCGCCCGGCTGAATCCCCCCCACCGCCTCAAACGCCCGTCCCGGACTCAACCAACTCGTCAAATTCGCCATCAAAATCGGGAACGTAATCTGCAACGGCAAATCCGATTCCTGCAACGCAAACGTCATAATCGCCACCCTTTGCCCCTCATACTGCCCCGCCAACAACAACTCCCCACCCTCGGCCGTCACCAACCCCCGCGCCCACGGCGCCTCCACCCGCTTCGCCTGCTGAATATGAATATTGCTCCAATCCACAAACTGCAACAACGGCTCACTCGCTAACCGCGTCACCGTCGTCTGCGTCGACGGAATCGTCCCCACCACATTAAACAATGCCCCCACCTGCGGCCCAATCGAACCCCCAACCTGCGGATTAATAATCAATAAATCCCCCGGTGGCAACGGCTCCGGCACAATCGTGCTATCAAAAATATACAAATCAAAATCATCCGTGATCTCCGCCCCACTCGTCCCCTTAAACGCTTCGATACCAGGCAAAACCGCATAAATCTTCTCTAAAAAGATATTCCCCGTCGGCGGCGTCACCAACAAAGCCCGATTACTCACCCCTCCCTCATGCACCGCCCAAGCCCGATTATCCAATGCCAGATAATCATCCCCATCCACCCGCAACTCCGCATTAATCAACGTCACATCATCCGGCAACAACCACGTCGCCGTCGCCCCCGCCTCGGCCGCCACCTCAATCTGCCGCGAATCAAAAATCGTCTCCCCCAACCGAATCGTTAACAACGCCGACTGCGCTACCAACCCATAATTCTGCACCGACGCCAACAACTGCACCCCCTCCTCCGTATTACGCGTCGCCAACGCCGTCAACGCCACATTCCCCCGACTCGTCCCCACCGGCACATACACCACCTCGGCCGGCAACGTCGGCAACTCCGCCGGCAAACCCCCATCAGACACCACCACCACCCGCGCGTCCCGAAACCCTTGCGCCGCCCCACTCGCCAACGCCACCGCCCCCGCCCAATCCGCCTCCCCATTCTCCACCTGCGCCGTCGCCAACGCCTCACGCAATAAATTACGCTCCGTCGTCGCCGCCGCTAACACCACCGGCGTCTTCCCCACCTGAATCAACGTCATCTGGTCCCCACCCCCTAACCCCCCAATAATCCGATCAATCTCTCCCCGCGCCGCCTCAAACCGACTCGGCTCCACATCCGTCGCCTGCATCGACGCCGAACTATCCAACAAAACAACCACATTCCCACTAATCAACGATGGTACCGGCCAAAACGGCCGTGCCAACGCCAACACCAAAAAAGCTAAGATCAACAGCTGCAACAACAACAACAAATTCCGTCGCAACTTCTGCCACGGCGCATTCGCTTCCTGATCGCGCAACAACTCCTGCCACAAAAAAGTACTACTAATCAACACCTCTTTGCGTCGCAACCGCAGCATATACATCAAAATAATCGGCCCCGCCAACAACCCCAACAATAAACTCAACGGGGCAATAAAACTCATCGCACCACACCCCGCGCCCGTAATGTTTGTAAAATCAACCGCTCCCACGGCAAATCCGTCACCACCGGAATATAATGCACCCCCCGCCCCCCACAATAACTGGCCAACTCCTTCTGCCACGCCTCAAACCGCTCCCGATACGCCCGCACCGTCCGCGAATCCAAACTAATCTCCGCCCCCGCCCCCGTCTCCACATCGACCAACTTCACATCTCCCGCTAACGGCGGCTCCACCTCATCTGGACTCAATAAATGAATAAAACCTACCTCAAACCCCCGCGCCTGAATCGCATTCAACCCGTCCCGATAACCCGCCGGCGAAAACAGATCACTCAACAAAAACAACAACCCTGGCCGACCACCCCGCAACGCATAATCTTTCAACGACACATTCAAATCCGTCACCCCCCTCGCCTCCCCTCGGCTCAAAAACTGCAACAACCGCAAACTATTATGCCGCCCACGACTCGGCCCCCACTTCTCATTCCCCCCCGCTCCCAACAACGTCACCGATACCCGATCCCCCGTCGCCAACCCAATATGCCCCAACGCCCCCGCCAACCGCAACCCATAATTCAACTTATGTGTCTCCCCCTCATCCTCCGGCCACCCCATACTCGCGCTCGTATCCACTAAAATATGCACCGCTAAATCTTCCTCTTCTTCAAGGAGCTTGATAAACGGCCGTTCCAACCGCGCATACACATTCCAATCTAACCGCCGCAAATCATCCCCCCGCGTATAATTCCGATAATCGGCGAACTCAATCGACGTCCCCCGCTTACTACTCCGCCGGTCACCCTTCATCACCCCCACCCGCACCTTATCAGCCACCAACGTCAACTGCTCTAATTTCCGTAACGCCTTCCCATCAAATATCTTCATGTAAACAATAATATCCAATTAATAATTGATATAACCGCACGATTAACGCCGCCTTAACCGTCCCACTCACCCCGTCATCTCGCAACGGCCCAATCATCTCCATCAACAACCGATCCCGCTCCTCCGCCCCCAACTCCGCCTGCAACTGTTCCGACAAACGCCACCAATGCGCATACAAATGCCAACTACTCTGCCAATACAACGACCCCATCTCCCCCTCCCACGCCTTCACATACTGTCGTGCCGCCATCACCATCAACGTCTCACTAATCCCCCCTAGCAAAATCCGCCGCCACAACGCCGCCCCCCGCTCCTCCGTCCCCAACAAATCCTGTAACGCCACTCCGCCCACTGCCCCCACATCCAACTGCGCTGCGAAATGGCTATACTCACGCGCCGTCGTCTTCGCCGCCAACTCCGTCATAAACAGATACACTTCCGTCAATAACCCCCACCCTTCCCGTTCCGACTCCCACCCAGCGGCTAGCATCGCCCGCCGCAACGCCCACACCGTATCCGGTGTCGGCTGACTCAAAAAAGCAACTAAAGCGTGGCGCATCAACTACCCCTCCCCTTGGGGAACATGGCTCAATAAATCCGCAATCACCTCGTCCGTGTTAACCCCCTCGGCCAACCCCTCAAAATTTAACAGCAACCGATGGCGCAACGCCGCCGGCGCCACCGCCCGCACATCATCAAAACTCACATTATACCGCCCCGCCAACAACGCCGTCACCTTCGCCCCCAATACCAACGCCTGCGCCCCCCGCGGGCTCGACCCGTAGCGCAAATATTGATTAACCAACGGCGCCGCCGCCCCACCCGGATGTGTCGCCACCACCAACTGACTCACATACCGACTCACATTGCTCGGAATCGGCACCTGCCGCGCCAACGCTTGCAATGCTTGAATCCGCTCTCCATCAGCCGCATGGCTCGCTTCAGGATTATCTTGTCCCGTCGTCCGCGCTAAAATTTCAGTCAAATCATCGGCCGAGGGAAACGGCACATTCACCTTAAAAACAAACCGATCCAACTGCGCTTCCGGCAATGGATACGTCCCCTCCATCTCCAACGGATTTTGCGTCGCCAACACGAAAAACGGCCGTGGCAACCGATACGTCTCATTCGCCACCGTCACCGTCTTCTCCTGCATCGCCTCTAATAACGCCGATTGCGTCTTCGGTGTAGCCCGATTAATCTCATCCGCCAAAATCAAATTCGCAAAAATCGGCCCCGGCTGAAAGCGAAACATCCGTTGTCCCGTTTCGCTCTCTTCCATAATATCCGTCCCCGTAATATCCGCCGGCATCAAATCCGGCGTAAACTGAATCCGACTAAACTCTAAATTCAACACTTGGCTCAATGTTCGAATCAACATCGTCTTCCCCAACCCCGGCACCCCTTCTAGCAACGCATGACCACCACTAATAATGGCAATCAACACATGCCGCACTACATCCTTCTGCCCCACAATCACTTTGCCAATTTCGCTTTCGATGGCCGCCGCTGTGCTCCGAAATTCATCAGCCGTCAATTTTATTGGATCATTATCTGCCATCTATTACCTCACAATTATCCAACGCTACTTTGTATATTTCCCTAAGACAACACCCTAATACCCTTCCCAATTAATTTCCTAGCTATTGTGGCTCTCTTTCTCCAAATTGTCAACCAAACCCATAACCCTACACTTTACCCGTACGATACAAATAAGCCTGTTGCAACGCCTCAACCAAATCCTTCACCTGAAATGGCTTACTCAAATAAGCCTGCATCCCAACTGCTAAACCCCTCTGCCTATCCTCAACCGTCACCGTCGCCGTCAACGCGATAATATACGGCCGTTCTTCCTCGGCCATCAACTCAATAATCCGCTCCGTCGCTGTAAATCCATCCATCTCCGGCATATGAATATCCATCAAAACCACATCAATCGGCTTCTCCTGAACCATATCGACCGCCTCAGTCCCATTCGCCACCACATCAACCATATACCCCAACCGCTTCAACGTCAATTTCGCTACCCGCTGATTCACTTTATTATCCTCAGCCAACAAAATCCGCAACGGATAACTATCCGCCATCTGCCCATCAAAAATCGCCTCACTAGCTGTTCGTTGTAATTGGGCTTGGGTGCCGGTAACGGCCGTTACCAACACATCATACAATCGCCTCTTCTTAATCGGCTTCGTCAAAAAAACAGTATAATCTAACCGTCGCCACTCCTTCCGATAATATACCGATGTTAGCATCACCATCTTCGTTTGGCCACACTTCACATGCTGATGCATCCGCTCTGCTAATTCCACCCCATCCATCTCTGGCATATGCAAATCTAAAACAGCCACATCAAATGGATCAATATCTGCCTCATCCAATAATGCCAAAGTCGCCTCACCTGAATCTGCCTCCACACACACCATCCCCCACTCCTCCCCATGCCAGCGCAAAATTTGCCTGTTCGTCTCATGATCATCCACAATCAACAACCGTTTTCCCTTCAAACTAGATCCATCCAAAATCGGCAAAGGATGCGAGGCCATCTCAACCGTTTCCGTCATTATCGTAAAGAAAAATGTCGTTCCAACACCCAATTCACTCTCTACCCACATCTCCCCACCCATCAACTCCGCTAAATTCTTACTGATCGTCAAACCTAAACCTGTCCCCCCATACTGCCGCGTCGTTGAGTTATCTGCTTGGCTAAATGAATCAAATACCGTTTGCAACTGCTCTTCAGCAATCCCAATACCTGTATCTCGCACCGTAAACAACAGCTCATACCCTTCCCCCCTTTTCTTATTCACCTCAACAGTCAACGCAATCTCACCCTTCTGCGTAAATTTAACCGCATTGTTCAATAAATTAACCACTATTTGACGCAAACGGGTTATATCACTATCAATAACAGCTGGTACATCCGGCGCAATAAAATAGGTCAAATCAACCAAATTATAATCAACTTTATGCGCCACTAAATCTAAGGCTGTCTCCATACAACTATGCACATCAAACGGATGCCTCTCTAATACCAACTCCCCTGCTTCAATTTTAGAAAAATCTAAAATATCATTAATTAGCTCTAACAAACCATTCCCACTACGCCGAATTGTCCCCACAAAATCATGCTGTTCATCACTCAACTCCGTATCCAGCAATAACCCCGTCATCCCAATCACCGCATTCATTGGCGTCCGAATCTCATGACTCATATTGGCCAAAAAGGCCGATTTTGCCAAGTTTGCTTGCTCCGCAATCCGTTTAGCCTGTATCGCATCCTCCCGTGCTTGCACCATATCTTCATTTGACCGCTTCAACTGCGTAAATGAAAATGATAACTGCCACAACATCGACTGAAACTGCTCCGCCAGCCGCCCGATCTCATCATTGCCTGTAGCTGGTATTTCAACATCCAAATCTCCCCGTTCCACCTGCTCCATACTAGCTAATAAATTCAAAATTGGCTGCTGAACCGAACGGCGTATCAAAAAAGTGGCCCCACCAGCCGCCAATAAAGTGATCAACAAACTCACCAACATATTGACTAACAACAACTGCCGATTAAACAAAACTTGCTCAGTTATTGTCACACCTACCGCAAAAATAACATTTGT
Source organism: Anaerolineae bacterium (assembly GCA_035459145.1). Taxonomy (GTDB): domain Bacteria; phylum Chloroflexota; class Anaerolineae; order Promineifilales; family Promineifilaceae; genus DATHYN01. The sequence continues at coordinate 17,028 of DATHYN010000248.1, forward strand.
TGTTTCCCCCCCTAATCGTAACCGCCCTAAAGAGAATTGGAAAAATCGCTGCTCGACAGCGATATCTTGTATTGCCGATCCTGTATTTCGTAACATTTGCCAAGAATCCTGCAAGGCAGTTTCCGCCATAATCAACTCCCCCTCATCATTTAACAAATCAGTCGACGCTGTTAAAATACGACCCTGACTATCCAAAAATGCTAAATGATGGCCCGCCAAATCTAATTCCAACTTGTCAAGATAAATACTATCTAATAAATAGCCACCCACAATCGCCCCTAATTGCTCATCGTCAATGACAATCGGCATCAACTCTATTAACCAAATCCCATCCACATTGGTCAATAGCATATTGTCACCTTGTTCAAAAGCTTGCTCATAAAAAGTCGTCAAACGAGCTGGTTGTCCCACAATCTCACTGCGGTTAACTAAACTAACTCCATCTTTATCCAATATTTGAATGTGAGGCAATGTCAAACTATTAACCAAAGCTAAACTATCTAAAATAGCGATATCTTCTGCCTTAACAGCTTGATGCAACTGCCCATCTTCCAATAATTGCCGCAACTCTAAATGTAAGTCAGATTCTAGCAATGACATCTGCGATGTTAAGACCGCAATATCATCTTGCAACAATCGCCTCACATTCCGCTCATTCTGTTGATTAAGACTAAGACTAGTAATAAATAAAGTACTCCCCATAACAATTAGTAAGGGCGCCACAGTCAACAAAATTAATCTAATAATCAATGAACTTTGCAACCGCATCTGTAATGTCTTAATCATAGACAAATCCCTAATCACTACTCAAGATGATAACTATCTGGTGTAATTCCCTGCTCTTATAACCATGTTTCAACTTCTGGACTGCTTAAAAAGGCAACGAATGGTTCAATTTTATCACGATTTTCCAGTTTGCACCCAATCTACAAATCAGTCTCATCCAGCCAACGCTTTACTGTTGGCGGCTTGTAATTAGCCAACAAATCCAACAACTCGGCCGGCTCATCCGCCACCATCAACATCCCCCGATGCTTTGGCCGCACAAATCCCTCCGCTACCATATTATCCAAAAACGTATAAAACGAATCATAATACCCCGCACTATTCAACAAACCACACGGCTTATCATGAAAACCCAACTGACCCCACGTCCACGTCTCAAACAACTCCTCCATCGTCCCCAAACCACCAGGCATAGCAATAAACCCATCCGCCAACTTCGCCATCAACCCCTTCCGCGTATGCATTGAATCAACCACATGCAACGCCGTCACCCCCTGATGATCAACCTCCTTCCCCATCAACCCTTCCGGAATCACCCCAATCACTTCCCCACCCCCCGCCATCACCGTATCCGCAATAATGCCCATCAACCCCACACTCCCTCCACCATACACCAACCCCAACCCCCGCTTCAACAACTCCTGACCCAACAACTCGGCCGTCTCCCGATACGCCTCCCGCTTACCATGACTCGCCCCACAATACACACATATCCTCTTCATAATTTATCCTTTTGGTCCCTTCATTTATAACAATATAATCCTGCATTAGCCCCCCACTCGCTCCTATATAAACAAAACCTCTTCTCGCACTTTATCCCGCACATCCACCATCGCCCGGAAAAAAGCCCCATACGCCTGCGCCACCGGCTCATCCCCACGCACCAACCGCCCCAAAGCCCCATAATCCGCCACCTTAAAAATCCAAATAGCGCCCGCTTCCTCCCCGCCTATCCCCCCACTGCCTGCCACCACTTCTTCAACCCAATCACATGCTTCAACCGCTTCATGCAACGCTTTCGCCTTCTCTCCATAATCTGGCTGAAACGGCCGTGGAAAATTAAACTCAACAATCAAATACAAACTCGCTTCCATTTTGCTCTCTCCTTTATCACACCACACCACTCAAAATTATAAATCAAATTAAACAACACCATTATACCAGTACAAATGTACTTGCCACATATCCCTCGCCCCTCCTCTGTCTGTTTATCGTCTCCAAAAACTCAAAAAATCGCCCCCCTCTTAAATTCGTATGACTTCATCCGCTCAAAACCTGATAAATACCACAATAATTGCTATAATTACCCCTATCCCACCATTACCAACCACAAACTTATTTCAACCAACAGTAGCCAAAATAAACTTGACTACCAAACACAACAAAGAAATGCTATGACCAACCCAACCAATCCAACCATAAAAACCCTCCTCAACCGCTGGCAAAACAGCCCCTTCGCCCCCCCACCTCCCCCCTACAACGGCCCCGACCACACCCTCACCGCCATCGTCGAACATACCGACGCCGTCACCGACGGCGCCTGCTTCGTCGCCCGCGTCCGCGCCACCAGCGACGGCCACAGCTACATCCCCGCCGCCATATCAGCCGGCGCCACCCTCATCCTCGGCCAACACCCCCTCGCCTCCCTCAACCTCAACCTCCCCCCACACACCACCTACTGGCAAACCCCCGATACCGCCGCTACCGCCGCCTGGCTCGCCGCCGCTTGGCACAACTTCCCCAGCCAACACCTCACCCTCATCGGCGTCACCGGCACCGATGGCAAAACCACCACCACCAACTACCTCTACCACATCCTCAAAGCCGCCGACCTCCGCGTCGGCATGATCAGCACCATCAAAGCCGTCTTCGGTGACCACGAAGAACCGACCGGCCTCCACGTCACCACCCCCGAAGCCCCCATCGTCCAACAATACCTCCGCCGCATGGTCGACGCCGGCCTTACCCACTGCATCCTCGAAACCACCTCCCACGGCCTCGCCCAACACCGCGTCACCGGTGCCGATTTCGACATCAGCGTCGTCACCAACATCACCCACGAACACCTCGACTATCACGGCGACTATCAAGGCTACCTCAACGCCAAAGCCCGCCTCTTCCGCCACCTCACCCCCCCCAACCACCCCAAAAACCACCATCCAGACACCTTCGCTAAAACCGCTATCCTCAACCTTGACGACGAAAGCTTCTCCCACCTCACCACCATCGACACCCCCCGCCAAATCGTCTACGCCATCCACCGCGCCTACGAAATCGACGGCTGGATAACCCCCAGCGTCATGGGCCAAGGCCGCTACGGCCTCTACGCCACCGCCCTCCAATTCGATGCCGATAAAACCCGCTTCAACCTACATTTGCCCGCCGTCCCCCCCCACCTCCACCGCGACGGCGTCCCCCTCCTCCATCCCCCCACCGTCACCCCCATCGAAACCAGCCAAGTTGGCGAGTTTAACGTTCACAACATGCTCGCCGCCTCGGCCGCCGCCTTCGCCCTCCCCGATAATATCACCCCCGACCAAATCAAACGCGGCCTCGAATCCGTCCCCCAAATCGACGGCCGTATGGAACGTATCGACCGCGGCCAACCCTTCCTCGCCCTCGTCGACTTCGCCCACACCCCCAACGCCCTCGAAAAAGCGCTCGCCGCCGCCCGTGGTATGACCGACGGCCGCATCATCGCCATCTTCGGCAGTGCTGGCAAACGAGACGTCGCCAAACGCCGCCTCATGGCCGAAGTCTCCGCCCAACACGCCGATATCACCATCCTCACCGCCGAAGACCCCCGCACCGAATCCCTTGACGACATTCTGCAAATGATGGCCGAGGGCTGTCTTAAACATGGCGCCATCGAAGGCGAAACCTTCTATCGCGTCCCCGACCGCGGCCAAGCCATCTACCACGCCCTCACCCTCGCTCAACCAAACGACCTCGTCGTCACCTGCGGCAAAGGACACGAACAATCCATGGCCTTCGGCACCACCGAATACCCCTGGGACGACCGTCACGCCCTCACCACCGCCCTCGATGCCTACCTCGCCAACCAACCCATGCCCGACCTCGGCCTCCCTACCTTCACCCCTACCCCACGCTAGCCCAACGTAACGGCGAGGCATCGTGCGCCTAACGCTCCTAAAAACTTATTACCCTCTCTCACACGATAGCTTGCCCTGAGCTTGTCGAACGGGCCTCGCTTCCATCATATCACCTCTCTCATACCATCCCCTCGGCCTCCACCCCCTTCTCCCCACCCCTTGCCCCACAACCCACCATCACGTAAAATACACCCATGAACATAACCCTCCTGCGCACCAAACTATTCCCCCCCAAACCACGACCCGCAACCCTCCCCCGCCCCCACCTCATCACCGCCCTCCTCACCAATCCCACCCGCCCCCTCACCCTCATCACCGCGCCCGCCGGCTTCGGCAAAACCACCCTCATCACCCAATGGCGCCACACCCCCACCATCGAAAACCACCCCCTCGCTTGGCTCTCCCTCGACCCCTACGACAATCAACCAGACCAATTCTTCACCTACCTCCACGCCGCTTGGCAAGATCTCAATCCCGACTGGGGCCAAACCGCCCAACCCCTCCTCAACCAATCCCCCCTCCCCACCATCCCCCTCATCAACACCCTCCTCAACGACCTTGCCACCCAACCCCATGACCAACGCCACCACCTCGTCCTCGACGACTACCATCACCTCACCCACCCCCTCATCCATGAAGCCATCACCCACCTCCTCGAGCACGCCCCACCCAACCTCCACCTCATCATCATCAGCCGCACCCGCCCTCCACTCCCCCTCGCTCGCCTCCGCGCCCGCCAACACCTCCTCGAACTTACCAGCCACGAACTCCGCTTCACCCCCGATGAAACCGCTCGCTTTCTCCGCCAAACCATCACCCACCACCTCTCCGACGACCTCATCACCACCCTCAACCAACAAACTGAAGGCTGGATCGCTGCCCTCCAACTCGCCGCCCTCGCCCACCAAAACAGCTCGGCCAACCAACTCCCGCCCCCTAATACCTCCCCCAACCTCGGCCCCCACCACTACCTCGCCGACTACCTCACCGATGAAGTCCTCCGCCAACAAGACAATACCACCTACCAATTCCTCCTCCGCACCGCCATCCTCGACCGCTTCTGCGCCGACCTCTGCCACACCCTCACCAACCACCCCCACCCCCAACAACAACTCGAAACCCTCGACCAAGCCAATCTCTTCCTCATCCCCCTCGACAACCACCGCCAATGGTACCGTTACCACAACCTCTTCGCCGACCTCCTCCGCCATCACCTCGCCCAACAACAACCAGACCTCCTCCCCCAACTCCACAACCGCGCCAGCCACTGGTACGCCGCCAACAATTACCCCGATGAAGCCATACACCACGCCCTCGCCGCCCGCGATTGGCCCCGCGCCGCCGACCTCATCACCCACACCATCCACGATCGCCTCTGGCGCCAAAGCCAATTCCACACCATTCGCCACTGGCTCAACCGTCTCCCCACTGACCTCCTCCCCCAACACCCCTCCCTCCTCATCGCCGACATCATCCTCACCTGGGAATTCGGCCAACGGGAACGCCTCACCACCCTCCTCGACCAAGCCGACCAAGCCATCGCCGCCAGCACCGACCTCTCCCCACCAGCCAAAGCCCACCTCCAAGCCGATGTCACCGCCGCCCGCGTCCACTACCTCAGCCACCAATGGCAATGGCCCCTCTCCCAAAAACTTTCCCAAGACGCCCTCAACCACATCCCCACTAGCAACCAGCTCGCCTACGCCCGCATCTGCAACAACCTCGGCGTCACCCACCTCAAAGCCGGTGACACCCAAGCCGCCCTCACCGCCTTTACCTCGGCCATCACCCACGGCCGCGCCAGCCACAACCTCATCACCACCCTCCACTCCCACGCCAACCTCACCGAAGTCCACGGCATCCGTGGCGACTTCCCCGCCGCCCACACCATCAGCCAACAAGGCTTCGCCCTCGCCCAACAACATTACCTCGACCAAACCGCCGCCGTCGCTCACCTCCATTACGAAACCGGCAAAATCCATTACTGGCAACACAACCTCTCCCAAGCCCAGCACCATTTCCAAGCCGCCATCACCCTCGGCCGCCACGGCGAAAGTGCCGACCTCATCCTCGCCGCCACCTACTACCTCGCCCACACCCACCACGCCAACCACGACCCCACCCTAACCCAAACCACCCTCGACCAAGCCCACACCCTCCAAGACAGCCTCACCGACAGCCACGGCCAACGCCCCAGCCCCGCCTACAAATGGTACCAAGCCCAAGCCCTCGCCGCCCACCTCGCCCTCAAACAAGACGACCACGACGCCGTTCCCCGCTGGGCCGCTGCCCGCGGCCTCACCCTCGGCCCCACCCTCGACGCCATCCTCACCACCAACACCCCCCGCGAATTCGAACTCATCCTCATCACCTATCACTTTTTAGCCACCCAACACCATTTAGCTTGGCCCTTAGCCGATTATTTACGCCAAGCCAATGAGATGAGGGAGAGGAACGGCCGTTACACCCGCATCCTCACCCTCGCCGCCCTCGCCGCCAGCCAACAACACACCAGCCACCCCCTCGACCACCTCCACCAAGCCATCATCCTCGCCACCCCCGTCAACCACCAAGCCCCCTTCCGCGACCTCCTCACCTCCCTTACACCCCTCCTCACCACCCTCGCCCGCCCCCAAACCACCCCCTTCATCGCCACCCTCCACGCCGCCACCCCCCCACCCCCCC
>DATHYN010000249.1:0-34691 GCA_035459145.1 Anaerolineae bacterium
CCCCCGTACCAACAATGCCCCCCGCTCCTGCTTCTCCGCTAACGATAACGCTAACAAAATATTATCCAACTCCAACGACAACGCTTGAAAATCATCCCTCTGCTCCCAACCATACTCCCCAAAAAAGGTCGCAAACCGCTCCTCCGCCGCCGCTCTCTGCTCCAACTCAATCTTCGCCCGCGCATAATCCGCAATCGATTGATGCATCATATACCGATCCGGCTCAACAAACTCTAACAACCCCGCATCCACCAACCCATCTAACGCATCTAAATCCATCTCCCCCACCGCCAACGCCGCTTCCTCCGCAAAACTGTTCGGCTTCGGTGGAAAAATCGATAACAACCGCAACGCCACCTGCGCTTCCGCCGCTAACGCCTCATCACTCATCCCAATCGCGCTCATCAACGACAACGTCGCCCCCAAAGACAATCCTGAACTACGTTCCAATGGTGACTGTGGCTGTGATAAACTCAACCGCTTCTCCACCTGCTGTAACTGCGTCAACGCCCGCGCCACCCGCCGACTCCGTCCCCGTAACGCCTCTTTCTGTAAATGATGCCCCACCAACACCAACGCTAACGGCAATCCCCCGACCGCTTTCACCAAATCACGCGCCAAATCGCGCTCATTGGCAATCGCCTCGGCCGCAAAATCACTCAACAATGCCAACCCCTCCGCTACTGATAACTCCTGTAACGCCGAGACACCATTATTCGCAAACGAAAAAGCAACCTCCGGTAACCGTGTCGTCAACACATGCGCACAATTAGCCCCACCCACCTTAAACGACAACGCCTCTTCAATCCGCCACGCATCATCAATAATCAACAACATCCGCCGCAAGCCAATCGTCGCTTGAATATATTGCATCCTCTGCCGATCCGTTGTCATCTGCGGCAACAAACCTGCATCCAATCCCAACGCCAAACACCACGTCCCCAACAACGCCAAAATATCCGGCTGTGGCCCCAAAGCCACCCACAAAATCCCATCCGGATAATGCGTCTGAATCGCATCATCATGCGCCAACGCCAACGTCAACGCCGTCTTCCCCCCACCAGGCAACCCATGCAACGCCCACAATGGCTGGGCATCATCCCCAGTCAACTGCTCCCGCAACTCCCCTAATAATGTTTCACGCCCCACAATCGGATGAGCCGGTAATGGTGGTACCAAAAACGGTGCCTGCCACGGCCGAGTCTCAACCGCGACCATCTCTTCCGCAATCTCCTCCACTAATTCCGCCTGCAACGTTCGCTCCGCCGCCTGTAACCACTCCCCCAACCGCTCTAATGCCGCCGATTGCTCCCGATAATACGCACTCCGCCCCAAACCCATATACTCAGCCACATAATCAGGACTCCGTCTCTGCTTAAACCGCTCCTCCAACACCACATACGCCCGCCACTTCTTATCCCAAGGCTCAAACTCTTCCCCTTCATCCGGCCCCAACGCGGCCACCCCCCGCGTTAAAACCTCACGCAAAGCCAACCCCTTCCCCCGTGCCGAATCCCCATACCCCTTCGCCACCATCTGCGCCTTTACTAACTCTAACTCAGCTAGTTCATGCTTACCCAATTTATCCGCTTTTTGCCATCGTTTTAATGCTGTATGGATCGAATCACGCCCAAAAAGTTCTTGCATATCCATCGTTGTCTCGTTGCCCCTATCTATAATTTACGTACCGTAATTGTAACTCAGCCCACCCAATTTGACGACACCTCTACCCCGATCTACCTAAGGTCTCGTGCCACATAGATATGCCCCTCCTAACAAAAGCCACCCTAATACCCCCCAATTTGCCCTTGGTTAAATAAATCACCAGACTCTCCACCAAACACCCTTCCTCACTTCACCAACACCAAAAAATCTATCCAATCCCCAAAATCCGCGTCAAAATCCATCAAACACCCCCTTCACCAACGCTCAACTCAAGCGCCTGCGTGCGCCCCCCCCCCTAAACCGCCCGCCCCATACTCCTACACAACTCCTCATACGCCCGCTCCCAATGCGCCTCCGCCTCCCCCTCCGGCTTCCCCTCTCGCAACCAAATATGATAAGCAGTCAACCGTATCCCCTCCTCACTCGGCTCATTACTATAAAAATATTGACAACTCCCCGTCTCTTCATCATACGGCACCCTCGCCAACGCATCCCGCCCCGGCCGTGGCATCGTATACCGATAACAATCATCCCGCAACGGGCAATCATGCCCATAACAACGTGTTATATCACTCATCACACACCCTCCGCCGACCGTACCGGCCACACCCACACCAAATTATCATGAAATGTGCTCTGCCCACCCATATCACCCAACGCATCCGATGTCGTCCAATTAATATTACGCCCCGCACCATGCTTCGCCCAATACCCCTTCGGCGATGCCACCACCCCTGCCCGCACCGTATCACTCACCCGCGCCCGTAACTTACACCACCCTCGGCCATTCCCCACCATCACCATCTCCCCATCCTCAATATCCCGCGCCACCGCATCCGCCACACAAATCTCCACAAACGGCTCACCTTCCCGCGCCCGTAAACTAGCCTGATTGGCTAAACTACTCGTCACAAAATGATGCGCCGCCCCCGTCACCAACCGCAATCCCATCCCCTCTTGCCACGCCGCCAACTCATCCACATCCCCATCATCCCGCTCATCCACCCACCCCGGCAACGGATCCAACCCCTCCGCCGCCAACCCCTCATCATATAACATCACCCGCCCCGTCTCCGTCGGAAAATGCCCATCCGCAAACGGTACCCTCGGCACCAACGGCAACGCAATCCGCTTCTCTCGCTTCAATCGCTCTAATGTAATCTCTCCCATCCTCGGTTCCGATACCGCCGTTGCCGTCAACAACTCATCAATGATCTCATCCGGTTCCGCTTGCAACCATGGCTCATCAAAACCCATCTCCGCCGCTAACAATCTCATCACCTCCCAATTACTTTTCGCCTCCCCCAATGGCTCAATCGCCGCCGCATTATACGCCACCACCGTATGCCCATATGCCCGATGAAAATCGACCTGCTCTAATTGTGACGTTGCCGGCAATACCAAATCAGCATAATCGGCCGTGTCCGTCATAAATAACTCATGCACCACCGTAAATAAATCTTCCCGCTTCAACCCCTCCACCACTCGGCCCGCCCGCGGATTCACCGCCGCCGGATTCGCCCCAAACACAAACAACGACTGTATCGGTGGCTCACTCACCTCCCCCAACAACGCCGCCCCCAACCGATTCATATTGACCACCCGCCCCGGTGGCGGGCACGCCGCCCACTTATTAATCACCTCAAAATCAAAGGCCACACTCCCACTCGCACTATACCCCAACCCTCCTCCCAAAACACCATACTGTCCCGTTAACGCCGGCAACGCACAAATCGCCCGCACCGTCTGCCCCCCTTGCCGATTCCGCTGCAACCCATCAGCGATCTTAATCAGACCTGGCCGCCGTTTTCCATACCACTCGGCCAACATCTCCACCTCAGCCACCGACACCCCCGTAATCGCCGCCACCCGCTCCGGTGGATACTGCTCTAATCGCTCCTTAAACGCCTCCCAACCAACCGTGTGCGCCTCAAGCCACGACTCATCATGCCACCCCTCTCGCACCAAAATATGTCCAACGCCCAACGCCAACGCCCCATCCGTACCCGGCAACGGTGCGATGTGCATATCTGCCCCCTTCGCCGTTCGCGTCCGACGCGGATCAATCACCACTACCTTCGTCCCCCCCTTCTGCGCCTTCTTCAAATACGGCATAAAATGGGGCGCTGTGCTCACCGGATTATGCCCCCAAATAATCACCACCTCACTGTGCACCACATCCTGATAATCCGGTGTGCGCCGCACACCCAACATCCGCTCCACCGCATACTCCGCCGCCGCCCCACAAATCGCCCGCTCCAACTGGCTCGCCCCCAACCGATTCCAAAAACGCCCACTCGCCACCCACATCTGCACCACCCCTAACGTCCCACTATAGCTAAATGGCAAAATCGCCGCCGCCCCATACTGCTCAATAATTCCCCGCCATCGCTCACCAATCATCCCTATCGCCTCCGCCCAACTAATTCGCTCCCACTCACCACCTCCCTTCACTCCCACCCGTTTCAACGGATACTGCAAACGTTCCGGATGATAAACATGATCCAAATAAGGCCTCACCTTCGCACATAACCATCCATCTGTAATCGGATGCTCCTTATCCCCATAAAAAGCCACCGCCCGCCCATCCTCAACCTCTGTCACAAACCCACACGTATCCGGACAATCATGAGGACACACACCATATACCTTTTCCCGTTCCATAATCACTTACCTCACGGCCGCATAAATGAATGCTGATGCACCACCGTCTGCTCTTTTAATAAATGCACAAAATTGTATCCTGGCAAATGATACGGGTCATGCCGAATCTGATTATCTCCCGGCCACGCGCTAAACTGCGAAAACGCGCTCGCCACGCTCACATACATCACCCCATCCCGCACTGTCTGCATATTCTGATGAACATGACCTAAAAACACCCCCCGCAACCGATTTTCTGCTGGCAACAACGCCCGATGCAATACTTCCCCATTCATCAACAACATATACGCATCCATCCAGACTGAATTCATTCGCAAGACCGGATGATGAATAAATACCGTCAACGACCCATCTGTTTCCTTTGCCTTTTCTACCGCTTTACGTACAATCCCCACCTGCTCCTCAGAGATCGTCCCCCGTGGATCAATCTCATCTACCGCCCGTGAATCTAAGACCACAAACTGATGTCCCTTCACCTCAAATCCATAAACCAACTCCTCCCGCGTCGCAATTAAATCCGTCTTCGGCCCCATCCGCATATATTTATGAATCATATCCGCCTGATCGTGATTCCCATTCACATAATAAACAGGCACATGCAATCCCGCAAATGTCTCCGCTGCTAACTGATACGCATCACGGTCAGGATTATTGACAACATCCCCTGTATGAATAACAAAATCTGGTTTGTGTGGTAAACGATTAATAATATCTACAAGTCGCTGTGCACACGGCAATGCCACATGCCCATGCCGCGCGAAGCCCGGCGATGGTCCTATATGCGTATCACTAATCTGGACAAAGTAAACAGGTTCAAACATAATTCATCCTTCATCAACACAACCATCACACTCTAAGCATACCCACTATTCCACCCAACGTCAAACAAAAAAAGAATCCGTAACTTAGTTGTATAACTAAGTTACGGATTCTTTTGAATTTGTATCAATTTAGAGGCTTTGCACCTGCGTAACTAATTAACCTAACTTAATAAACCATGCGTCTAAGGTGCCACCGACGTAATCGCCGTCGCTGCTTGCTCTAAGGCTGGCGTAATCGCCGTATCCATCAAAGCTGCCACCGATTCACCCATCGTGTTAAAGTATGGCGATGGGGCAACCCCAATCCAAACGATGAATACCAAGAAAGCCAACATAATCGCTAATTCGCGTGGATTCACATCAACCAATTTCTGGTTTTCTGGTTTATCCAATGGGCCCATAAACACATTTTGGAACATCCACAACAAGTAAACGGCCGCTAAAATAACACCCGTTGTCGCAAATGCTGTGTAAATCCAAGCTGGCCCTAACACCGGTGAACCCATCGTCCCTAACAGAATCGAGAACTCACCCACGAAACCGTTCAAACCTGGTAAACCCATGCTTGACAATGTAATCACCAATGATAACACGCTAAAGACAGGCATCGCTTTCCACACACCACCAAACGCATCCATCGCCCGTGTGTGCCGTTGCTCGTACAACACACCAACCATGAAGAACAACGCACCTGTGCTCAAACCATGATTGACACCTTGTAAAATACCACCTTGAATACCTGCTTCGTTCAAACTAAAAATACCCAACATCACGAAACCCAAGTGACTAACACTAGAGTAAGCGACCAATTTCTTCACATCTGTTTGCGCAAATGAAACGACCGCCCCGTAAATAATCCCGATAATCGCTAACACCGCAATCAATGGTGCGAAATTAACTGACGCATCTGGGAATAAGGGTAAATTAAACCGAACAAACCCGTAGGTACCCATCTTAAGCAAAACACCAGCCAAGATAATAGAACCAGCTGTTGGCGCTTGGGTATGCGCATCAGGTAACCACGAGTGGAAGGGGAATACCGGCACCTTAATCGCAAACGCAATGGCAAAACCCAAAAATAGCATATTTTGGACCATTTCATCCGCCCCGAAAAGGTCACGAACAGCTATCAATTCCACTAACGAGAATGTATCAGCCTTAATTCCCATATACAAAATGGCTAACAACATCAACAACGAGCCGGCCATCGTGTATAAAAAGAACTTAATCGAAGCATAAACCCGTTCTTTACCACCCCAGATACCAATTAAGAAATACATCGGTACCAGCGTGAATTCCCAGAAAACATAGAACAAGAACAGATCTTGAGCCAAGAATACACCCATCATACCCACTTCTAACAGAAGCATAAAGATGTAATACTGCTTAACTTGATGATCAATCGCTTTAAATGATGACCAGATAGCCAACATCGAAATAAAGCTGGTCAACCATACCATCAGCACGCTCAAACCATCAATTCCTAGACGATAGCCAATGCCCAAGGATGGAATCCAATCCACATCCACAACCATCTGCAACGCACCATTGTCCTCAAAAGCGATGGTCAACGCGCTCGTCACTACAAAAATGATCACGGAGCTTATTAAAGCAATGCCCCGGATTCCGTCATCTGTCTCTCGGCCAAATGGCTTCAAGAGCAGAATCAATGCCACCCCAATTAAGGGAGAAAAAGTCAATAATGTTAACGCCATATTTCTTATCAATCCTTCTTTAAACTGAAATTTGTCCTCTAAATCGTTATGACGCCATTAGCCAGAAATAAGCCAATAACAAGACAACACCAAGGAACACACTCAAGGCATAATTCCGTACAAAACCAGTCTGTGATAAGCGCATGACGCCTGACAACCAGTTAGCCACTCGGCCAACCCCGTTCACAACGCCATCCACCCCTTTACGATCCCATATCTCGGACGCCACCTTCGACGCCCCCACAAATGGATCACGTATCAATTTATCATGAACCATATCATGCCAAATCTCCCAATCAAGCCGGAACGCAGTCCAATCAGCCACTCGATTAAAGACCGGTACAAGATAATCCATATACAAAGTATTCAACGGCAACACAGCCATCCACCATATCGGTGTACTCTCCAACGGATCTTTCTCATCCGCTGTCTGCGGCCGATTACCATACAAACCATAGAACGCGCCTAAAATCGCCCCTACAGCTAATATCGTCGACAAACCCGCTACCATATAACTCAAGGTCAATGGGGTATGCGGCATATGCACAATCCCCGCCTCCGTTAAACTAAACGAAGTGATAGAATGGTGCAACCACTGTTCTAACATCAAGTAGAACCCTTCCGCATGATCATGCTCACCAAATAAATACGGTAAGTTCAAAACCATACCACCAAAGATCGACAAACCCGCTAACACAATCAACGGATATGTCATAGTGGGTGGGCTTTCATGTGCATGTTTCGCCGCTTCATGCCGTGGCTCACCGAAGAAAACCATCTTCAACTGTCGCCCCATATAAAAAGCGGTACAAACAGCAGCAATGCTCAATAATGCATACACGCCTATGAACTCAAACTGCCATCCATCAGGATGAAACCCATTAGAGCTTGCATGAGCCAAAATCTCATCTTTCGACCAGAAACCAGCTAACGGGAAGATACCCGCCAACGCCAACGCCCCTACCATATAAACGGCAAAGGTAATTGGCATCTGCTCACGTAAACCACCCATCGTCCGCATATCTTGCGGATCAAAATGGTCACCATGCGCCTCCGCATGATGTTCATCACCATGTGCATCTTCATCGTGGTCATCATCACCATGCCCATGACCGTGTAAATCATGATGCCCATGTTCCATACCATGTATGACAGAACCAGACCCCATGAATAACAACGCTTTGAAAAAGGCATGTGTAATCAAATGGAACATACCGGCCACATACGCCCCCATCCCCACGGCCGCAATCATAAAGCCTAACTGACTCACCGTCGAGTAAGCCAAAACTTTCTTAATATCAAACTGCGTGAACGCGATCAAACCAGCATAAACCGCTGTGAACGCCCCCACATACGCCACCAATGTCGGCGATGAAATCAAACCAAACATCTCGTAACCACTTTCACGGACCAACTCAAACAAAACATTACTCCGTACAATTAAGTAGATACCAGAAGTCACCATCGTCGCCGCATGAATCAACGCCGATACCGGGGTTGGCCCCGCCATCGCGTCCGGCAACCAAACAAATAAGGGGATTTGCGCCGATTTACCCGTCGCTCCAATTAAGAACAACGCCGTAATCGCTGTTAACATCGCTCCTAACGAAATACCTAACCCACCACTTGCATGTTGATGGTCAACCGGTACTGGGGTGTAATGACCCTTACTTTCGCCATGATCGTCTGTCGCTTCACCATGGTCATCCATTGCTTCGCCGTGATCATCGACTGCTTCGCCATGATCATCTGTCGCTTCACCATGGTCATCCATTGCTTCGCCATGATCATCAATTGCTTCGCCATGATCATCAACTGCTTCGCCATGATCATCCGTCATCATCTCATCATGCGTGATAGCCACAGCCGGCTCAATCGCTTCTGACTCTTCTTCAAACATCCACGGCAAATAAACAACTGCCGCTCCTGGATCATCCCCCGCATGAGCCAAAGCTTCCGCAAAAACAGTATCAAAGGTCAATGAACCAAACGTCCAAAACGTTAAGCTCATCGCTAAAATCATCGCTAAGTCACCCACCCGGTTCGCCACAAACGCTTTACGCGCCGCATCAACATTAACCGCTGACCCTTTCTCATCCGTCTGCTCAAACCAAAATCCAATCAGCAAGAAGGAGCATAAACCCACCCCTTCCCAACCAACGAACAACATCATGTAATTGTTGCCCGTAATCAAGATAAGCATGAAGAACAAAAATAGGTTCAGATAAGTGAAGAAGCGTGAAAAATTCGCGTCGCCGTGCATGTAACCAATCGCATAAATGTGGATTAATGACCCCACACCCGTTACCACTAGCATCATCGTCACCGACAACGTGTCCACTTGAATCGCCCACGGAATATGGAAATTCATACCCCAGCTAGCGATCTGAATATTAAACCAATCAAATAACGTGATCGTTTCCGCGTGATACTCATTTCCCCGCAAAACAAAGAACAAAGATACCGCTATTGCAAACGACATCAACGCCATTGCGCTGGCAAACCAGCCCGACCAACGTTCCCCAATCTCACGGTCGTGCTCTATAAAGCGACGTCCCGCCAGACCATTAAACAGCACACCAATGATGGGGAAGATCAAAATGAGGGGTGCGATCCCAAATGTGTTCATAGGCTCGTACCGTCCTAACCTTTCAATAGATTTAAATCGTCAACATTAATATTTTGCTTACTGCGGAAAATTGCCACAATAAGCGCCAGCCCCACGGCCACTTCCGCCGCCGCCACTGTCATCACAAAGAAGACAAAGAGCTGTCCGTCCAAATTCGCATGATGCCGGGCAAAGGCCACAAACGCCAAGTTAGCCGCATTCAACATCATCTCCACTGACATGAAGATAATAATCGCATTACGTCTTGTCAAAACGCCCAACGCACCAATGGTAAACAAGATGGTACTTAAACCGATGTACCATTCTAAATTTGCTTCCATATTCTATTTCCCTCCCTTTTTAAAATCACTTAACACAGCCACCCCAATAGTAGCCGCTAAGAGCAAAACGGCCGTTAACTCAAACGGCAAAACATAGGCATTAAATAACAATAACCCCAATGATTGTGGCGCCGTATCCATCGGCTCTAAATTAGCCGCTCCCTCAATACCACCACCACCAAAAGTAGCTATCGCAAAAATTACCACTAACACCAAGGCCAATACCCCAGCAATGCCACGTTCTACAAGCGCTCGCTGACTACCCCCTTGCAGGCCCGATAACTGCTCGGCCCCCAAAAGCATAATCACAAACAAGAACAAGACCATAATCGCCCCCGCATAGACGGTGACTTGCACCATTGCTAAAAATGGCGCTTCCAACAAGATGTACAAAACCGCCACTGATGCAAAATTCACCACCAAAAAAAGGGCGCTATGCACAGCATTCCGGCTTATAACCATCCCCACCGCCGCCGCAATTGCGACCACAGCCAATGGTATGAAAAGAATCAAATTACCCATGTTTTCCTCTACGCTCGTGCCTTACTCAACAATCTACTTCGGATCTTCCATATCAGGAATCGACCGATCAAATTCACCAGGTTCAACTTCTTGGGGCGTATCTTGCCCACCATCTGGCACCGGCACTATCAACATATCTTTGGTATAAATGGCGCTTTCCCGATCAAAGAAACTCAGCTCATACTGATTCTCTAACACAATCGCTTCTGTCGGACAGGCATCTTCGCAATATCCACAGAATATACAGCGCAACATATTAATCTCATACGTACTCGCATACCGTTCACCGGGCGAATAACGCTCATCATCCGTATTCTCCGATGCTTCCACAAAAATCGCATCAGCCGGACAAGCAGCTGCACATAACGAACAGCCAATACATTTTTCTAAACCGTTATCGTAACGTTTTAGCTCATGACGACCTTTAAACCGATACCGTACCGGCCGTTTTACTTCCGGATACTGAATCGTCACCGGCGGTTTAAACGCATGTTTGAGTGTCGTCGCTAAGCCTCTGACTATCTCTTTAATCATAACCCTTTTCTGTCTCCCATCTTAAAAGAGGATCTCTCACCCTCTCATATATTACAAACCAAACAGGACAATCCCGAAAGCGGTCAATATAAACATTAATAAGGATAAGGGGAATAACCGTTTCCAGCCAAAAGCCATCAACTGATCATAACGGAAACGAGGGAAACTCGCCCGAACCCAAATCATAAAACATAAAGAAAGGAAAATCTTACCAATAATATACAAGAAACCTAACGCTGGGAACTGATCCACAAATGGTCCCCGATAACCACCGAAGAACAATGTGATACCAATCGCACTCAACGAGATCATCTGCATATACTCGGCCATAAAGAACATCCCAAACCGCATCCCACCATACTCAACCGTATAACCAGCCGATAACTCTTGCTCTGCTTCTAACAAATCGAACGGCGCCCGCTGTAATTCAGCAAACATCGCGATGAAAAAGATGATGGCCGAGGGAAATAACGGTACAAAGTACCACACCCCAAACTCAGCCTGCCGTTCCACAATCACACCTAAATCCATCGAATTAGCCAACATCACCGGCGGCAACACCGATAAACTCAAAGCCAATTCGTAACTAATCATCTGGGCCGATGCCCGAATACCACCCAGCACCGCATACTTACTATTTGATGACCAACCCGCTAGCACAACTCCATACACCCCCACCGACGTAATCGCTAACACAAACACAATCGCCACACTAATACCAGGCGCAATTGCAAAATACGGGGTGAACTCTTGACCTAAAATCGTCATCGGACCCGCCCAAGGAATAACCGCCAAAATCATCACCGCTGGAATCACCGACAACATCGGCGCCAGAATATAGGTAAACCGATCAACCTTGTCCGGTATCATATCCTCTTTGAAGAAAAGCTTCACCGCATCAGCCGCCGGCTGCATAACCCCCGCTAACAAACGCAACGGCGCCCGCTTCTCACCTAAAGGCACCATAATGTACCCAGCCCGATTGGGCCCAATTCGACCCTGCAACAAGGCCAGTAATTTCCGTTCCAACAATGTCGTATAGGCAAAGCCAGTAATCACTGCAAACGCAACGATAAACCCAACAATTACCGACCGTAAGATAATGACGCCCATTATGCCTCCTTCTCACTTACTTTTTCGATACGTTGCGGTACAGCCGTCGGTTGATACGCCGTCCCACGTAAGAATGCTACCCCTGCTTGTGCCTGACCATTAACATGCGCCGTCGCTGTCAATACCTGACCATTCACCCGCAGTGAAATCCGATCACCATCTTCAACCGCTAACAATTGCGCATCATTCGCATGGAATGATATCTCGGGTTGTGCCATCCGTGGTGCCAATACTGACGACCGATCAACCAAACTACCGGTGCGATATAAGGCTGGAGCACTCACTAATTGAATCCCTTTACCCTTATTGGCTTCAACATCACTCACTTTGTATGCTTCTAAGCTCTTCGACTCTGCCTCGGCCGCCCACTGGACACCCAAACCAGACCCATTATTATAAGCATTCCCACCATAATACAAATCATCGCCACCCACATCAGGCCATTGCTTTTCAACCTTCGCCAAGCCACGATAATCCATACCCTTGTATGGGGCCACTTTCTTCGCTAACTGCGTAAACAAAATGCTCGCCGCAAACGGGACCTTCTCACCACCCAACTGCTCAGTCACTTGCGCCAAAATCTGCCAATCAGCCCGACTTTGCCCCACGGCCGCAATCGATGGATAGAACCGCTGCACCCGACGCTCACCACTGGTGTACGTCCCTTCACGCTCGGCCCAACTCTGCGCTGGCAAAACAACATCAGCCGCCTGGGCCGTCGCTGTCAAGAATAACTCTTGTACCACTAAAAACTCTAAATTACCACGTCCAGCTAATAAACCATCCCCAATCGGGTCGCTACCAGCCACATACAACGCTTTAACTGTTCCGCCAGCAACACCCGCATAAATCCCCTCGGCCGCCAAGCCAGCCTTCGCCAACTTCTTGTACCCAGGTCCATATGCCGGATGCAAACCAACATCCCAAGCCCCCTGCGTATTATTGCGCGGCCACACGGGCACCAAACCATTGTTCTTTTGCCCCGCACGAACCGCATCCCCTTTCTTCATTAATAACAAGTTGCCTAATAACCGGGCCAAACTATCCGTTTCTTCATAACTCAACCCTTCATAACCATAGAAGGCAACCAAATTATTCGCTTCAGCCAACGCCTGTGCCGCCGCTTGCAACCCGTCCAACTCACCATCCAGCTCAACTTTGGCCGTGTCGACTAACTGCTTGACCGTTTCCAACGGCTTCCGTGGATGATACAACAATGTATGCGCCGCATACGCATCCAACCGCGTCTCTCGTGGGTTAACCACAACCAACGTAACGCCACGCTCGGCCGCTTGCTTCACGCGCAACCACCACACCGGCGCTTCCTCATGCAAATCAGAAGCAACCACTAAAATCGCATCCCCAGCCCCTAAATCTAACAAATTACTACCTTTAGCAATCCCCACTTGGGCTACCACATCACCACCCGCCAAACGACGTTGGGCTAAATCGATGTTCCCATTTCCCAATTGTTCCCGGAATAAGGCTTGGAATTGATATAAATCTTCATTACTCAACCGGTCACCAGCAATGCCAGCCGCTGTCGCTTTGTGTGCTTTCAATTTTTCCGCCACCAAAGCCAGCGCTTCATCCCAGCTCGCTTCCACCAATTCACCATTCTTACGAATCAATGGCGTTTGTAACCGTTCCCCATCTTCAACAAAATGATACGCAAAACGACCTTTATCACAAATCCAAATCTCGTTAACCGCTTCATTTTGGCGCGGCATCACCCGCTTAATCACTTGCTTCCCACCCGCTTTCGCTTCACGACGGGTGCTAAAAGTCAAGTTACAACCGACTGGGCAATGGGGGCAAATGCTGGCCGAGGGCTTCAACTCCCATGGCCGTGCCCCAAAACGGAAATCAGACGTCGTCAACGCCCCAACTGGGCAAATATCCGTCGTGTTCCCACTCCAGTAACTATCAAAGCCCGGGTCCGATAACGTCGTAATCTCTAAACGACGCCCCCGATTATGGAATGCAATCACCGGATCATCAACAACCTCAGCCTGGAATCGCGTACAACGCGCGCACTGAATGCACCGCTCCCGATCCAAAAAGATTAAATCACCCAAAGGTACATGTTTATCCCCTTTGAGCTTGTCGCTGAAATCAAAACGGCTCGTCCCTTCACCATGACGCATCGTCAGGTTCTGTAACGGGCATTCCCCACCCTTATCACAAATCGGGCAATCCAGCGGGTGACTAGTCAATAAAAACTCAATCACGTCCCCGCGTGCTTTCTCAACCACTTCCGTGTTCGATTCCACAACCATCCCTTCGCTTACCTGCACCGTACAACCGGTTTGTAAGCCACGGAACATATACTTTTGCTTACCGTCTTCGTCTAATACCGGTTCGCCCGTCCCCCGCTCAAACATCGGGATTCCAATACGAACCAAACACATACGGCACATCCCTACCGGATCCATTTTTGGATGGTAGCAAAAGACTGGAATATCATTCCCAATCCGTTTCGCCGCGTCGACCACCAAGGTGCCCTTGGGCACGGTCACTTCTACGCCATCTATACTTAAGGTAACTTGATCACTCATACAGAACCTTTAACTCTTCTCATTAACTCGTCGTTATACGGATTTATCTTCATACAGGCGTTTACGCCGGTACCTGAACTTTGGCTTTATACTCATCCAAGAAATGGGCAATCGTTGATAACACCGGGCTAATCGCAAACTCGCCCAATGCACATAAACATTTCCCCTTAATCTGTTTGGCTACATCCTCAAGAACTTTAATATCTTCGGCTGTACCATGCCCTTCATAAATGCGATGTAACAGCTTATTCATCCAGAAAGTCCCTTCCCGACAAGGCGTACACTTTCCACACGACTCATGCTTGAAAAACTCAATCATCTTCATCGCCGCCCACACCATATCTGTCGTTTCATCCATGATGATAACCGAAGCTGACCCCATCAAAGAACCATGGGCATCCAAACCTTCAAAGGCGATTGGCGCATCCAACGCCTCGGCCGTCACCACCGGCCCCGACCCACCCGACGGCAACATCGCTTTAAACGCCCGATCACCCAACATACCACCCCCGTAATCTTCACCATAAATCAAATCACGGTAACTCATCCCCATAATAACTTCATAATTACCCGGTTTTTTAACATGGCCACTCAAGCAAACCACTTTAACCCCTGGGCTTTTCTCCGTCCCCATATCCGTGTACCATTCAGCCCCATTCATGATGACCGGTGGTACATTGGCCAACGTCTCCACATTATTCACCACAGTTGGCTTACTATACAACCCTTCCACAGCCGGAAACGGTGGTTTCGACCACGGCTGACCTAAGTTACCCTCTAACGATTGCAACAGCGCCGTCTCTTCGCCACAAATATAAGCCCCAGCACCATAATGATTATGGAATTCACAGCTGAACTCAGACCCAAAAATATTATCACCTAACATGCCTCGTTCACGTAAGTCTAAAACCGCCTGTTCGCAGTTATAACCAATATCCATGAACTCACCACGATAATAACAATACACCGTCTCCGCCCCAATCGCATACGCCGCAATCAAGGCCCCTTCAATCACTTGATGGGGATTAAACGTCAACAATTCACGATCTTTGAACGTGCCCGTCTCCGATTCATCCGCATTGATGACCACATACTTAACCGGTGCTTGCTTAGGAATAAAACTCCATTTAATCCCTGCGGGGAAACCCGCCCCACCTCGGCCACGAATATTCGCCGCCTTGATAATATCAATAACCTCTGCGGGCGTATACTCGGTTACGCATTTCTTTAACGCCTCGTAACCACCATGCTCTAAATAAACATCTAACTGATGAATATTTTCGACATCACGATGGCGTAATAAAATATGTTTTTCCATAATTCTTACTCACCATCCTTTGCATATGACGTGATCTTCTCAACCACCGTCGGAGCCCGTTTGCCGCTCGCCGCCTCTTCACGCAACCGCGCAATCAAAGCGTCGAACTTCTCTTCATCTAAATTCTCTTCAAATTTCAAATTGCATTGCAACATCGGCGCTTTATCACAAGCCCCTAAGCACATCACATGTTTCACCGAGAACATACCATCTTCGGTCGTCCCTTCCGGCTCCACACCTAGCTTGTCGCAAGCCATATGTAAAAATTCATCACCACCACGCAATGCACAAGCCAAATCAGTGCAAATCTCTAACACATATTTGCCCACTGGCTCTTCATAAAACAACGTATAGAAACCAGCAATCGATAACACATGGGTGGGATCAAGTCCTAAGATATCAGCCACCTCTTGCATCGCTTCCTTGCTCATGAAACCATACTCGTTTTGTGCCAAATGCATTAACGGCAAAATGGCGGATTTACTATTGGGATAACGTCCCAAAATCGTTTTTATCTCTTCAGCGTATTTTTCAGCAATCAACGTTCTTGCTCCATACATGAAAGTGGTGGTTATTTTCCGAAGAGCCTAACCACCATTTTATCCGTTACTAACGGTCAATTTCACCTAAAACAATATCTATCGACCCGATGATAGCCACCACATCGGCGATAAATGTACCTTTCGACAAAAATGGCAAAGATGCCAAATTAACATAGGACGGTGTCCGGAAATGAACCCGAGCCGGTTTTGGCCCGCCATCACCACGCACATAACATCCTAACTCACCACGTGGTGACTCAATGCTATGATACACATACCCTTCTGGCGCTTTAAATCCTTCAGTCCACAATTTGAAATGATGGATGACCGCTTCCATACTCTGACCTAACTCAGACCGTGGTGGTGGTACAATTTTCCGATCCGCAATATTAACCGGTCCCTCGGGCAAACGATCCAAAGCTTGACGAATAATCTTCATGCTTTCATGCATCTCTTGCATCCGACACCGATAACGGGCATAAACATCCCCATCAGTACTCAACGGGACTTCAAAATCATATTTATCATAATCAAGATAAGGCTTGGCCCGGCGAATGTCCCAATCGACACCCGAACCGCGCAAACTCGCCCCAGTTAACCCCCACTGTACCGCATCTTCACCTGAAATATAGCCGATATCTTTGGTCCGACTCAACCAAATTGGGTTGTTCTTCAATAAAGCTTCATAATCAGCAATACGGCTCGGGAAGAAATCGAGGAACTGCTCTACCGCCGGCACGAACTCTTCAGGTACATCCCGCCACATCCCACCAGGACGGAAGAAACTACCCATCATCCGTTGTCCCGATACCATCTCGAACACATCGAGTAAATATTCCCGTTCACGGAAGCAGTACAAGAAAACCGACATCGCCGCCAAATCAAGCGCATGGGTTGCTAACCAGACCAAATGGCTTTGAATCCGTGTTAACTCCGCCAAAATCACCCGAATCACTTTACCCCGCGGCGTACATTCAACCCCTAACAACTTCTCCACCGCCATCACATACGCCAAATTATTACCCATTGGTGACAAATAATCTAATCGATCCGTCATCACCAACGCTTTGGTATATGTTTTGGACTCCATCGACTTCTCCACACCTGTGTGCAAGAACCCGATATCAGGGGCCATATTGACCACCGTTTCCCCATCCAACTCAACTAACAAGCGCAACACACCATGTGTACTTGGATGCTGCGGCCCCATGCTTAACAGCATGTTCTCTTCAGATTCGATCTCCATGCCGGTGCCAACTTTGGCCCGCATCTCCTCGACCGTTAATTCTTGAATCGTATCACTACCAGCGGCTACTGTCATAGCTGTCTCTCCACATTCCCTAAACGTTTAAATGCACTTTAATCTTGCGGATGGGGTTTCCGTTCCCCAACTTCGCGCCAATTAAACGAGAACTGAACTTCTTCATACCCTAATGGATAATCTTTACGTAAAGGATGCCCTTGCCAATCTTCAGGCAAGAACAGGCGGCGTAAAGCGCCGTTTCCTTTAAAGTTAATCCCCATCAAATCCCATACTTCCATTTCCAACCAAGTCGCCACTCGCCACAACTCACCTAATGTATCAACCCCTTTGTCAGGATCTTCAACCATGACCCGCAGGCGAACAAACGCTTTCGTTTTCGTGGAATAAAAATGATAATTGACGGCAAAACGGGGTGTCTCCGGCAAATAATCATCGGCACAAATATCTGTCAAAAAATCAAACCGCAATGTTTCATCATCACGCAATAATTTCACGATTTTCTGAAGATGCTTCCCGTTGATAACTACCGTTTGCTCACCACGGAAATCGATAATCTCTTCAATAGCGTCAGGAAACGCCTTTTTAATCTTATCAACAACGAAGGTATCTGTACTCATTAAGCCCAATCCTTTAATCCTTCATTGCGTATTTTTTCGTGCAACGTCATAATGCCGTCGATGAGCGCTTCTGGCCGTGGCGGGCAACCCGCTACATAAACATCAACCGGCACAATCTCATCAACACCTTGCACAATCGCGTAGTTATTAAAAATACCGCCACAAGAAGCACAATCACCCATGGCAATCACCCACTTCGGATCCGGCATTTGATCATACAAACGACGCAACACAGGTGCCATTTTCCGTGACACTCGGCCAGCCACAATCATCAAATCAGATTGCCGTGGCGACGGCCGCATCAACTCCATACCAAACCGTGAGGCATCATAATGAGCCGCCTGCGTCGCCATCATCTCAATCGCGCAACAAGCTAACCCAAACAACATAGGCCACATCGCATTTGTCCGACCCCAATTAACAAGGTCTTCCAACCGATATGTGACCACGCCCATATCACCTAACTTCTGTTCTATTCCCATTCTAAGACTCCTTTCTTCCAAACCCATAAGTCACCTAGGACAAAAATGACCATAAAAATCACCATTGCCCATAAACCAAACGTTCCTAATTCACGAAACGTAATCGCCCATGGCACTAATAAAATAATATCAATGTCAAATAGGATAAATAACACCGCTATCTTGTAAAAGCGAACTGGTAAGCGCCGTTGCGCATCACCAATAGCCACGATACCAGACTCATACGGTTGACCTTTGCGTGCTGATGGCCGATCTGGCCCCAGAACGGAGGCCAAAGTAGGGATAAACACGGCAAAAAAGACACCAATACCAAACAAAACAGCGATAGGGATATATTCTTCCATAAATATTTCACTCTTTTAGGGACTAATTTTAGAAAATCTACAAATTTTCACTATGTGCATTTTATCACAAGCATACAGGGCGGGCAAACCACAAACCCTTTTTAGGTCAAATAATCACGTAAAGATTTACTTCGGCTCGGATGACGCAACTTCCGTAACGCTTTCGCCTCAATCTGACGAATCCGTTCGCGGGTAACGCCAAACTCCTTACCAACCTCTTCCAAGGTATGATCTTTACCATCTACCAGACCAAAACGCATCTCTAATACTGAACGCTCGCGTTCACTCAAGAAACCTAACACCCCACGAACTTGCTCACGCAATAACTCTTTAGACGCCGCATCCATCGGCTGCATAATCGTCTCATCAGGGATAAAGTCACCCAACTGGGTCGCATCATCTTCTTGCCCCATCGGGCTTTCTAATGACATCGGATCTTGGGAAATTTGGCGAATATTGCGCAATTTATTCGTCGCCTGCCGCCATTTCCGCAACAATGAAGCTTCAACTGGCTCATCCGCACTCAATGACGCTTTAATCGCGTCAATCTCTTTCGGTTCCAGATAATCAAGCTCTAAGGCCAACTCTTCCGTCGTCGGTTCCCGACCTAACTGTTGTACCATCTCCCGCTGTGTGCGCATAATTTTGTGAATCGTCTCTACCATATGCACCGGAATCCGAATCGTCCGTGCCTGATCGGCAATCGCGCGGCTCACCGCCTGCCGAATCCACCAAGTCGCATATGTACTAAACTTATACCCCTTGGTATGATCAAACTTCTCAACCGCCCGCAATAAACCAACATTCCCCTCTTGGACCAAATCCAAGAATTGAATCCCGCGCCCCATATACCGTTTGGCCACACTCACCACTAACCGCAAGTTAGCCTGAGCCAAACTCCCTTTCGCCTCCTCACCCCAATCATCAACCCGCATCTCGTGCAACTGTAACGTATCTTGATCTTCATACGCTTCTAGCCAACGTTGCCATAACTCTAAATCAGGTAATGTTTCCATCTCTTGTACGTACCCATACACTTCATCTAAAACTTTATTAGGCAATAGATATAAATGCTCAAATACCCGAAAAACCAACTCGGCCAACCGCCCCCAAGCCTCATCACGCCCCCAATTCCCTTGATTTAAATAATCTCGCAAGTATGACTGCTCTTTTGAATGCCAATGCTCACGAATTACATACCCTTCCCGAATAAAAGCGACTAAATTCAGCGGTTCAACCTCTAACTCTTCACGCAATTCTTCAAATTTCTGCCAATAATCCAGCGCCATCTTATAATTCATCGTCGCTACTTTATGAAAACGAGCCCCCGTAAACGCCTCATCCGCCTCGACTTCATCAATCAGCTTCTGCAACGCCACCGCCGCCGATAACTGTGTTGCCAACCAAATCTCTTGTTCCGGTGTCAACAACGGCACTCGGCCAATCTCCCGCAAATACGTATGAACAGGATCTTCATCCTCCCCTTCCCCATAATACGCCTTCGCTACCCGCTTTTTCTGCTTGGGCGCAATTAAATCCATCAAACTCGATGAGCCGTAACTATATAATTCTTCATCCTCATCATCATCGTCATCAAGATCGTCATCGTCATCATCAAGATCATCATCGTCATCGTCAAGATCATCATCTAAATCATTATCATCATCATCTAAATCATCATCGTCAAGTGCGTCATCTTCAACAACAACCTTGGTGATAAACTCGTCGTCAATCTCAACATCAACCAACTCGGCCGCCAAATCATCATCTAATTCTGCTTCAACTTCAAGCGAATCATCATCTAATTCGTCAAATTCATCATACCCTAACTCATCATCCCCATTAGGGCTAGATAATACCTCTTCCATACTGTCTAAATCGTGGGACACAGTTTCTCTCCAATACTATCCAGTTTCATTCACAAGCCGTCGGCTCAAAGCGGATACCGCTTGCTTAGCGTTATCTAATTGTTTCATTTTTTGTGACAACAAAACTACTTGTTGCCCATACAATGCTTTTAAGACATCATTTTCATCATTTTGCTGTTGGCCAACTTCGGAAAAAATTTTGCCAACCTCTTTCGATTGTCGCTTAATTTTCTCACATCGCCAATCAATTACCGACATCGCTAATTTTTCTGGTGACCGAATCTGTAACGTCATTTTCTGTTCAATTACATGACCCAGCTGTTGTAATTCTTGAATCCGTTCTTGTAGAACGACCTCTAAACTATCGCATAATTCTTCCAAACTAACAAATTCAGCCCTTAAAACCCATTGATGTATCGGCTCAAACAAAGCCCGATCCAACGGATCGGTAAAATCTTGAATCGTTACTTTCGGTTCATTAATCGCTTCCAATATCCGATCTACTTGACGCCATAAAACCGGATTTTCTAAGCATAGGCGCAAAAAGTTCTGTTCACGTAACAAAATATCAACGTACCCGTCAGCTATCCAACGGCCGTTACGCCGCCCCCGCCCCACCGACTCCCCACTTCGCTTAACCACCGGCGCCGGCGGCGCCGGCACCCCCGCACCCGCCTCCCGCTTCGCCACCGCCATCCGCAATAACGCCCGCACATCAACATCCAACAACCGCGCTAACTGCTTATGATAATGATCGCGCTCAATCGGATCCGGCAAATCCGCAATCAAGGGCAAAACAGACGCCGCCACCCGCGTCTTCGCCTTCGCATCCCCCAAATCCGCCTCGGCCACCGCCCCCTTCATCACATACGACACAATCGGCTCCGCCTTCGCAATCACCACCGGCCACGCCCCCTTGTCTCGCCGAATCAAACTATCCGGATCTTCCCCCTCCGGCAACGCCACCACCCGAATATCCGCTTTCAACCGACTCTCATGCCGCAACAACCCCCGCGCATCAAACGCCACCTCATCCGTCCGTTCCAACGTCTGCCGAGCCACCTCTAAACTACGCAACGTCGCCTTCATCCCCGCCGCATCCGCATCTAACGCAATCACAAACCGCTTGCTATAACGCTTTAACAACATCAACTGCGCTTCCGTCAACGCCGTTCCCATCTGCGCCACCACATTGCGAAAACCAGCTTGCCACGCCTGCATCACATCCATATACCCTTCAACGATAACCGCTTGTCTCGCCTCACGAATATGCCGCTTAGCCCGATCCAATCCGTATAACAAACCACTTTTATCAAACAACTCCGTCTGTGGCGAGTTCAAATATTTCGGAATCCCGTCAGGATCTAACGTCCGCGCCCCAAAACCAACCACATCTCCACCCACATCCATAATCGGAATCATTAACCGGTTCCGAAAACGATCATAGGTTGACCCCCGTTCCTCGTTATGACTTAATAACCCCACCGCCAACAAATCATCTAACTCATACCCCTGCGCCAAAAAATGTTCCCGACAATTATCCCAACTATCCAACGCAAAACCTATTTTAAAGGTCGCGACCGTCTGCTCGCTAATATCCCGTCCATACACATATTGTCGCGCCCCCTCAGCCTGCGGCGCATGCAAAAATAACTGATGAAAATAATCCGCCGCCGCCCCTAACAACCCCGTCCACCGCTCCGCTTTTGCTTGCCGTGCCTTCGCCTGCGGCGTCTCTGGGGCCAATGTCACCCCCGCTCGGCTCGCCAACGCCTTTAACGCCTCTTTAAAATCCCACCCCTCTTTTTTCATCATAAACGTAAACAGATCACCCCCATCCGCACACGCCCCAAAACAACGCCATGTCTGCGTCTGTGGAAAAACGACAAATGATGGCGTCCGTGTATTT
The DNA here is from genome assembly GCA_035459145.1 of Anaerolineae bacterium. Taxonomy (GTDB): domain Bacteria; phylum Chloroflexota; class Anaerolineae; order Promineifilales; family Promineifilaceae; genus DATHYN01. The sequence goes on from DATHYN010000249.1 coordinate 22,886, forward strand.
TGGTGAAAAGGACAAAAACCTGTATACGCATTTCCACTCTTGCGTAAAGGTAGATACCCTTCAACCACATCAACAAGATCAAGTCGGCTTTTAATCTCTTCCGTAACGCTCATTGCGGTAAAATGACCCTCAAATCAGACACCTTAACATTTATTACCAGTTATTCCATTATACCCGAACATCCTTCTTTTAACGACAAATCAACCCCTTTTGTCACGCTTTGACAAGAAAATCAAACGTCCTTCTAATACGCATCTTCTGCTTACGCTTGTTTGCTTCCCCCATCGTTCTTTGTTACCATCCTTGCCCATGACAATACCACTCAATATTCAACAGATGATGGCCAACGGCCGTTACCAAGCCTACACCTACGCCTACCCCCACAAAACCGCCTACCGCCCCCTCACCCCACCCCAACCCCTCGCTCCTCTCTGGGCCCAAGAAAACCAAGACAATCTCTTCCTCTACCTCCACATCCCCTTCTGCGAAATGCGTTGTGGCTTCTGTAATCTCTTCACCACCGCCAATCCCCAAACCGATACCGTTACCCGTTATCTCCACACCTTACGCCACCAAGCCCAACAACTTCGCCACATTCTCCCCCACGGCCGCATCGCCCAAGTCGCCATCGGTGGCGGTACCCCCACTTACCTCACTCCCGCTGAACTCGATACCCTTTTCACCATCATTGTCGACATCTGGAATGTCGACCCCACCCACACCCCCATCGCCATCGAAGCCTCCCCCGCCACCGCCACTCCCGACCGTCTCGCCCGTCTCCGCGACTTCCGCATCTCTCGCCTCAGCCTCGGCCTCGAAAGCGCCATCCCCGCCGAACTCCGCGCCCTCGGCCGCCCCGAACGCCTTGCCGCCATGACCGCCGCCTGGCCCCACCTCCACCACGCTGACTTCCCTAGCCTTAACATCGACCTCATCTACGGCATCCCTGGGCAAACACCAACCAGCTGGCGCCAATCGCTCCAACTTCTCGTCGACCACCAAGTCGATGAAATCTACCTCTACCCCCTCTACGTTCGCCCCCTCACCGGCCTCGGCCGCCAAGGAACCATCGCCGATAACCGCTTCCAACTCTACCAAATCGGCCGTGACTTCCTCCTCGATAACGGCTATCACCAACAAACCATGCGCCACTTCCAACGCCACCCCACCACCAACGCCACCACCACCTACCATTGCCAAGAAGACGGCATGATCGGCCTTGGCTGTGGTGCCCGCTCCTACACCCGCACCCTCCACTACGCCACCGATTACGCCGTTAGCCGCCCCAACGTCCGCGCCATCCTTCACGACTGGCTCAACCGCCCCACCACCAGCTGGACCCAAGCCGATTATGGCTTTCACCTCAACCAAGATGAGCAAAAACGCCGCTATCTCCTCAAATCACTCCTCCACCACACCGGTCTCCACACTACCCACTACCAAGCCTACTTTGGCACCCACCCCCTCACCGATTTCCCCCAACTCAACGACCTCGTCACCACTGATCTTGCCACCGCCACCCCCACCCATTACACCCTCACCCCCACCGGCCTCGCTTGGTCCGATGCCATCGGCCCCTGGCTCTACTCTCCCACCATCAACCACCTCAGCCAAACCTTCACCCTCACCTAACTTAACCTGAGTTCGACAATTCACAGCTCCTCGCCAAACGTCATTTCGAGCGAAATTCAATCCGTTCTACACTAAAAAACACATTACATTTAAAACAAGGATTGAATGAAGTCGAGAAATCTACCCTAATAATACCCTAATCAACATCACATCGGCTTGATTAATTATCGAACTCACGTTACTAACCAAAACTTGAACCAATTACCATTATTGCCTATACTCTACCCATCATTAATTTCTAGTATAAGGGGTATCATTTCATGTCCAAAAAACATAAACGTAAACGCAGTCAACGTCGCTCTGACAAAAAAACAGCTCTCCAAAATCGGCGCGCCGATAAAATTATGGGCTCGTTCTTTGGTGCATCCCAACGCACCCCTACCCTCTCCGAAATTATCCATTGGCCAATCCGCGACTGTCTTATCTCCGCCAGCTGGCAAGACCCCACCCAATTATGCCAAGTCGTTATCTCCCGTGAACACAGTGACGAAGGCTGGATCTCAGTCGCCGCTTTTATTGTCGACCTCGGCTGCCTTGGTGTCAAAAACGCCCTCCTCAATCTCTACGAAAGCCCCCAAGAATATGAAACCGAATACCTTCTCCACATGCGCAATCTGCAACCTCTAATCGAAGCTGATATCAATCTCGCCGCTAAAATCGTTGACACCAGTATCGAATATGCCCAATCTCTCGGCTTTAAACCACACCCTGATGCCAAACAATCGCTCCGCTTCTTCCACGATGCTCACCCCGAAGAATGTACCGAAGAAATCCCTACTGGACATGAAGGTCAACCATTCTACGTCAGTGGTCCCGATGACGACGTCGACCGCATCATCCGCACCCTCAACAAAAATGTCGGCGAAGGCAACTATCACTTTGTCCTACCCGTCACCGATGAATTCGGTTACGATACCATTTAACCCTCTTACCCATTAATCTAGCTCTTATTCATTAAGGGCAGGGTAGCGCGCTACCCTGCCCTTAATGAAGCGGCATCACCTCGGCCGTCTCCCCAAAACATCACCCACCACCACCCCCTCCCGCCTCTCGGCCGCGCGCTCCATCACCCCCGCTACCCGTAACAACGTATGTTCCGCCCACGGCCGCCCCATCACCTGCATCCCAATCGGTAATCCATTCTCCCCATAACCCACCGGCACCGTCACCGCCGGCAAACCCGTCAAATTCGCCGCCACCACAAACCGCATCAAATCCAACGACTGCGTAATATCCAACCAATCATCCACCCCCTCGGCCAATCGCGGCGCCAAAATCCCCGTCGTCGGCGTCAACAATACATTCACCTGCTCAAATACCCGATTAAACGTCTGCAACGCCACCGACCGCACCCTCTGCGCATGCAAATAATCCCCAGCCGTCAACGACGACCCCAACCGCAAACTAATCTCCACCCCATCCGCCAACAGCGGCCACTTCCCCCGATACATCTCCATATGAGCCGCCATCTCCGATAAAATCGTGACCAAATGCGCCAACCGCATCGTCTCCAAGCCCGGCACCTCTACATCACGTACCACCGCCCCCGCCGCCTCTAACTTTCCCACCATCTCCTCGCACGTCTGCCAAATCTCTGTCTCCGCATCATGAAACCACGGCCGATAAATCCCCACTACCATCCCCTCTAAATCCCCTTTATTCCAGCCCTCTAAATGCGCCGCCGGCTGATACCACGAATGTGGATCACGCTCGTCCGGCCCCGCCATCACCCCATAAGCCAAGGCCACATCCGCCACCGTCTGCCCAATCGGCCCAAGATGGGCCACACTCCAACAAATCGGCACCGCCCCAAACTCACTAATCCGTCCAAACGTTGCCTTCAACCCCACCTGACCACACAACGCCGCCGGAATCCGCACCGACCCACCCCCATCTGCCCCCACCGCCACCGGACACAAACCCGCCGCTACCGCCGCCGCCGACCCCCCAGAACTCCCACCCGCATCATGCGTCGGCCCATACGGATTTCTCACCGCGCCATAGTGGATATTCATCCCCGTTGGCGAAATCCCAATCTCATGCATATTCGTCTTGCCAATCAATATCGCCCCCGCCCCCCGCAACCGCGCCACCACCGTCGCCTCCGACGTTCCTTCCCGTTTCCCCAAAAACGATGTCCCCACCGTCGTCCGGTATGATAACTGCTCAACCTCGTCCTTAATCGCTACCGGCACCCCATCAAAAACAGATAACGGCCGTCCCGCCGCCCACCGCTCCGTCGATGCCGCCGCCTGCGCCAACACATCCGCCCTATCCTGCGCAATAAAAATATTCAACCCCTTAATATCCGCCCGCTCACAAACCTCCAACAAACGCGCCACCACCTCCGTCGGCGTCAACTCACCCGCCTCATAAGCCTTATTAAAAGCCAACACCCCACTCGGCCACCCACCCGCCCGCACCACCTCCGCTAACGCATCTACCTCAATCTTCGACGCCGCCCCATCCCCCACCCCGAAAAAATCAACCGGATTAGCCACCGGCTCTTCCGGCACCACCCTCCGCCGCCACGCCGTTAATTGCGCCCGCCGATACAACGTCCGCAACACCAACTGCCTCGTCCCCGGCCAACGCATCAACCGCGCTACCCCTCGCAAAGACGCTCCCTGCAAGCGTGGCGCCTCAATCCGTTTTAAATCATATCCATTATCCATAACCAATTTCCCCTTTCCAACCATTAATCCCGCACACCACCAAAGACAATCAACACATCACCTGCCACCACTTCCTCCCCCGTCATTGGCGTATACAAAAACGTCCCCTCACGCCAAATCGCCAACACAACCACATCATCTTCATCTTGCAATGCCCCCACCGTCTTTCCCAAAAACCCCGGATTCTCATCCACCGCCAACTCCTGAAAATCATGCGTCATCTCCATCTTAAACGAAAAACTCGTCCAAAAATGACCTAAATTCGGGTTCATCATCCATTTCTGCAACTGCATCCCCACCGCTTTCTCTGGCCACATCAACTGATCCGCCCCCGCAATCTGTAACTTCGTCCCATTATTATCATCATGGACCAATGAAAAAATCCGTAACTTCTGATTGTCTAATCGTGTCGCCAACGCTCGCGCGCTCAATACCACAAACGTATTCTTCTCATCACTCCCTAAACCGGCAATCAAACCCTTCGCCTGATGAATCCCCGCCGCCATCAACGTGCTATCATCCGTCGGCTCGGCCAACAAATAAGGCACCTTCACCTTCGCCGTCAACTCCGCCAACGACCGATTCTCATCTTCCGTCAAATCAATCGCCTGCGTAATATCATGAAACCGACCATACCGCTTCTGCAAATAATCAATATCTAAATACAACAACAATTTTTTCAGCTTCTCTTCATCCGCTTCGATAACTAAAAACGGCTGCTCCGCCCGCCGAAAAAACATCGCCGTCTTCCGATTAATCGGCGTTGCCCCACATAAAATGATATGCCCTCTCAAATTCGCTATCTGTTCCATTCTACGCTCCTGAATAAGTCGCTCAATTCGCCCCTCTTCCCATTGAATAACAATTGCCGCCAACGTCGAAATCGCATAACTAGCCAACCCAATCGCCGTCAACGTAAACACCATCGCAAACGCCCGCCCCCAAAATGTCTGCGGTGACAAATCTCCATACCCCACCGTCGTCACTGTAATAATCGTCGCATACAACGAATCAGCTAAACTCCACCCCTCCAAAAAAGAATATGCCAGCGTCCCCACCACAATCAATACCCCAATCGGCAACAACGCTAACGCTATCGCCGACTCCGTCATCCGACGCACAAATTTCGCCACCGTCTCATTAATTACCGATGTAAACCACACCATATCGTCTACCTTTTCATTCCATCACACCATTTTAGGACGCATCAACCGCTCCCGGCAACACTACCAAATCACGCATTTTCGACTTCTTTTTCACATGCGGAAATGGCGCCTCAACCAGCGGAATCCCTAAAAATGGACAAACCTTTTCCCAGCCCTCACCTTCCGTCACATTCAAAACCAATAAATCATCCGGTCGCTCCCGAAAATAATTATACACCATTTCATGATGCCGATCGTAAGCCCAACCCATCCGCTCCCGATCAAACTGATACGTACCATACGTCGCCGCTCGCAAAAAACGACGCATACTCAACTTCGTCTCCTGCCCCACCATCATTCCATAAACCATTTTACCATCCCAATGCCGCTCCATCGCATCCAACCAACTCTCCCGCTCACGTACCGTCAAGATAAACTTACTCCCCGGATACGCCTTATCCAACTGCGCAAAAAACGGCGCCGCCGCAATATCCATCATCCCATCAAACCCATGCTCATCCAGTAACGTTAATCGATAATTCCCCCCCGATAGCTCCCGATAGGTAGTAATATCTGCCGGATTATGTATCACTAACCAATCCACCAACTCCAACGCCTGACTCAAACTCTTCGTTCCCGTCCGACTCAACCCAATCCCAAATACTTTCCGCTCTTTAGGTGCCAACGCCCCTTCCCACGCTCGCTTCAACGCCTCAATATCAGCTAATGTCAACCGCTTTTTCGGCGTAACCCCCATCTCGGCCAACACCCCCTCCGCCCACGCCGGCAACGCCTCAATAAATGCTGCCACCTCCTCCGCCCCCCGCTCCGCCGACAACCGCTCCCGCGCAAAATCAATCGCCGCCTCCGCCACCACAAAATCCATATCCTCCTCCGACCACAACTGCTGTGGTACCTGCAACCGCAACCTCTGCCGCGGCGTCCGGCTCCGCAATTCACGCAACGCATACTTGCAAAAAATATCCTCATAATTCTGCTCAAAATCATGAAAAATCTTCACCCGCACAAACGACTTATTCAACCCCAATGATTTCATCGCCAAATTACGTAAACGTGACTCCGGTCGCAACACATACTTCATATCATCTACCGGCGGCTCTATCTTCTGCATCGCTTTCACCACATCAATCCGCGTCACATGCACCCCCATATGCACCTTCCCCCGAAACTTATCTAACACGTAACAATCCACATACGGACAATCATTCCGCTCCAAAAACGGCCGCATCTCCTCCAAAATCAAGCAATCCGCATCCATGAAAACCACATAATCAGCATCATACTCAATCGCTAACATCGCCTGCACCGCCGCCGCAAACGGCCGCACATTATCAATAATATGCACCGCATCCGGCTGAATATACTGCACCGCCAACTTCAAGGCCAAATCCGATGTCCGCTCACCAACTGTCCGAAATACTAAATCAATCTTCATACCCTAATTCCCGATTTATCTCGCCTGCTCTTTCATTAAATAAAGCCAACGCTTCATCATCCAACTCCATTCGCCACCGCTCATCAAGCCGAATCGCTAATGGATGGTTCTCATAATAATACGCATTCCGCTCCGTCAACTGCACAAACGGCTCGGCCAACGCCTGCCCCCGCGCCACCAAACTCTGCGTCCCCGTATTCCCGCCCAAAACATGATGCTCATGATCATAATAAGCCAACATCTCCTCTTCATACGGCAACTCTAAAAATTCGCTCAGCGCCCTCACCTCCTCGGCCGGCGCCGTCGCCAACCGCTCATACGACACCATCCGCTTCGCAATATTCATCTCCACAAATAGCGCCTGTGTCGCTTCAATCTTCGCCCGCCACTCATCAATCAGCTCTGCCCGCTCCCGCTCCGGATATTTCCGCATCCGTGAATTCACCACCCCCCGCCCATCCCGATGCAAAAATAGCAAATAGGGACGCCCACCACCCGCTACCACCGCCACAATCTGCGCCCTCAACCGCGCCACATCCTTGGCCGAATCCACAATTACCACCCGTCCCACCCGTTCCGATAACTGCTCATACAGATCAATCCCGTCGCTTAACTCAAAATCCCCCCAAATCGGACACCCTTCCCCACACAACTTACATACCCGCTTGCGCAACGGCGCTCCCGGCCGATTCAAATATTTCGTTTTCGACAACTCCCCACCATAAAAAACAGCCGAATGGCTACCTAAAATCAACCCTAACAATGTCGAGCCTGAATGCCCTGCCCCCGCAATGAATACCACCTTCTCATTATGTCTCATTAACACCTCGTTCAATTAATCTTCACCTACCTGATGCCGCAAATATGACTCCATAAACCCATCTAAATCACCATCCAATACCGCTTGCGTATTCCCCACCTCATAATTCGTCCGATGATCTTTCACCATTTTATACGGATGTAACACATACGACCGAATCTGATTCCCCCACTCGGCACTCACATACTCCCCCTTCAAATCTGAAATCGCCTCCGCCTGCTCCTGCTGCGCTAAATCATACAACTGCGACTTCAAAATACTCATCGCTACCTCTAAATTCTGCGTCAACGACCGCTGATTCTGACACGATACCACCAAACCCGTCGGTAAATGCGTTACCCGAATCGCCGTCTCATTCTTCTGCACATGCTGACCACCCGCTCCACTCGCCCGAAACCGATCAATCCGCAAATCCTTATCATCAATCTCGATCTCAATCTCCTCGGCCACATCCGGCCACACCTCCACCTTCACAAATGACGTATGCCGCCGACTCGATGAATCAAATGGCGAAATCCGCACCAACCGATGCACCCCCCGCTCCGACCGCAACCGCCCGTACGCATAATCCCCTTTAATCATCAGCAACGTACTCTTTAATCCCGCCTCATCCCCCGAACTATAATCAAGCACATCCACCACAAACTCTTGCTTCTCCGCCCACCGTGTAAACATCCGATTCAACATCTCCGCCCAATCCTGCGCATCCACCCCACCTGCCCCCGAATGAATCGCCAAGAACGCATCATGATCATCATTCTCCCCCGAAAATAACGTCTCAAACTCTAATTTAGCCACATCAGCTGTCAAACTCTCAACTTCCGTCGCCAATGCCGCCCCCAACTCATCATCTTCTAGCAACAACAACTCTTCAGCATCAGCCAACCGCCGCCCCAATGCCTCCCACGCATCAACTTGTCCCCGGACCTTATTCAACTCCCGCATCATCTTCTGTGCCGCTGTCGAATCATCCCAAAAACCAGGCATCAACGTCACTTCTTCAAGCTGATCACGCTTCTGAATCTTCGCTTCTACGTCAAAGACGCCTCCGTAACTTCAAAACGGTCTCATTTAACTGCTGTACTTGTTCCAATAATGTATCCATAACGCTATCTCCTTCAATATATTTATCAACACGAAATTATAACCCATTCAAATCATCGACTCAAATTGATAAGACGCCCAACCACATACATTTAAATGTCACCGTTTCTCACGACCCTCTACCAACTCCCTTGATAAAATCCTTAGAAAAAGGTACCTACATTGCCCCACCGCGACCCCCTGTGGTAAACTATACTCTGCAAAATAAATCTTATAAATCAAAAAAGGTTATATCCCTTGATAGCTGTTCGTCATCTCACTAAATATTTCTTTCATAATGCCGCCCTCTACCAAATAAGCTTAGACATTAATCCCGGTACGAGCCTCGGCCTCCTCGGCCCCAACGGCGCTGGCAAAACCACCCTCTTCAAACTCATCGCCGGCCTCATCCACCCCGATGAAGGCTACATCCAACCCCTAAACAATAACTGGCCCCGTATCGGCTACAAACCCGAACGGCTCATCTATCCCCCTAATCTCACCATCACCAAATATCTCTACATGATGGCCAAACTCGCCAACATCCCCTGGTCGCGTCGCCGCCAAGAAGTCCAAAAAGTATTAGACCAAGTTCAACTCACCCCCCACGCCAAAAAACGCATTGGTACCTGCTCCAAAGGCATGCGCCAACGCCTCGGCCTCGCCCAAGCCCTCCTCGGTGACCCCCAGCTCCTCCTCATCGACGAACCTTCCAACGGGCTCGACCCCAGCGGCCAACAGCTTATCAAAGATATCCTGATCCAATTACGTCAAGATGGGAAGACGATTATTCTTAGCTCTCATCAATTGGAGGAGGTAACGGCCGTTTGCTCCCACCTCACCATCATCAATCAAGGCCAAATTCGCTACCATAGCACCATGAACCAAGCCCTTAACATCAAACCCCATACCACCATCACCGTCAATCACCCCCTCGGCTCCATGGCCAACCTCCTCACCAACCTTCACCCTCACATCCACACCAACGGCCCCCACATCCGCCTCGAACATGACGCCATCTCCCTTCGCCCTCATGTCATCTCCATGCTCATCAATGCTAGCTTCGATATCATTGACCTGAGCCAACATACCATCACCCTCCAAGAACTTTACTCCGAGGTTATTGTATGATTCAACGCATCCTAACCCTTTGCCGCTACCTATTCTTTAACCAACTATTTTCCCTCTCCGGCGCTATCTTCACCATTGCTACCTTCATCTACTACTTCCTCGCTTTCCAACAACCAACCCCCGAAATCGATTATTTCATTCTCGTTATCTGTCTCTTTGGCGGCGCCCTCTCCCTGCTCGTCACCCTCTCCGTTGCCACCCGCGCCCATATGGCCGCCAGCTACCCCTTCTTCACGCGCCTCCCTAATCGCGTCGAATATCTCATCGCCATCCTCATTACCTCCCTTATCTATGCCACTACCCTCGAAATAATCCTAGCTACTTTAGCCCTGTGGCGCCATGGCCCACAATTAACCATTAATTGGGCCCTCATCATTCCCCCTCTCTGGCTAGCTGTCAATCTCGTCATGAGTACCCTCGCTCTACACGCCACCGATTTGGTCACCAAAGAATGGTCCCGCACCTACATCTTTACCACGCTCGCCGTTTTTCTCCTTAGCCAAACCCCCTCGCCCGCCGCCAATCAATGGCTCGTCGATATCATTCGCCAAACAGCCCGCTGGTTCCAAAGCCAAGATCAAACCGCTCTCTTTACTTACTTACAAAATTTTTCAACCAAAGTGGAAGATCATATCATTGGTAACACCCTCGGCACCCTCTTCTGGCCCTTCAAAGCCATCGCCGATGGCACCATCAATGGCTCCTTCACCCGCCCCCAAGCCCTCGCCCCCGCTCTCCTTATCCTCTACGCCACATTCCTCTTCCTTCTCGCCGCCGACTTCCTCGCCACCAAAGACCTCCATCTCATTGAAGAATAGCTCCCCCCCCACTTGCGCCTCAAACTAAGCCACCTCAATCGTTTCTGGCTTATGGTTTTCTGCAAAAAACTCCAAAAAGTCAGTCACACTAATAATCCCTAATAACACACCGTTATCCACCACCGGCATGCCCCCAAACTTATACACTCCCAACATCTCCGCCGCTTCATAAGCTGGCGTATCTGGCGTCACACAAATTGGATTAGATGTCATCACATTGTTGACCCGCACATTGTCCAAAACCGTCTCGTTCATCCATTTCTCCCCCAACATCGGCGAATTCAAAGCCAAACGCAAATCACGATCCGTCACAATCCCCGCTAACTCCCCACTCTCCGTCACCACTGGCAACTGCCGATACCCCTCCACCCGCATCAATGTCTGCACTTCACGTAATGTCGCTGTCTCAAAAACAGTAAATGGATCCAATGTCATCAAATCATTAACGGTTAACATAAGCTTTCACCTCTTTTTGGAAATAGTTGGGCTGAACCTAATTTTTATAGTCACCCACACAATTGATTTCAATTACCTAATACGCTGAGTTCGATAATTCACCCCTCCTCCATCTGTTCGCAATGAACAAACTCGCTCGAGACAGGAATACCTCCAATCGACTTAACGATACAGCCGGCAACTGTCATGTCGAGCGCAATTCAATCCGCCCCACCCTCGACAAGCCTCACCCTTAAATCAAGGATTGAACGAAGTCGAGAAATCTGCCCTAACAACACATTAACCAACTCATCCACCGGTTTAATTCATTATCGAACTCAGGTTATTTAAGTTGTTAAATTGTCAACTTACACCCTTATTGTACCCCCCTCACCCCACTTTAACCTATGTCAAATGTCATTGATTTGTCATGTCATTTGTCCCCCTATCCCCTCTCCCCAAACAAAACGCACCCGCCATTAGCTACCTAAATTTTGTACAAATAAAGGGACAATTAAAAAAATGACGATGATAGTTTTCCGTGTAAAATAAATTCGAACAAGAAGTTTATTTAGGAGAACTATCATCATGGATAATTGTATCAGATTTTC
>DATHYN010000250.1:0-1274 GCA_035459145.1 Anaerolineae bacterium
GGCTTGTCGAGGGTAGGGCGGATTGAACTACGCTCGAAATGACGTTGGGGGGAGGGGGTGAATTGTCGAACTCAGGTTATCATAGCCTGAGTTGGATAATGAATTAAGCCTGTGGAGGGGATGGTTACTGTGTTGTTAGGGGAGATTTTTCGACTTCGTTCAATCCTTGATTTAGGGGTAGGGCTTGTCGAGGGTAGGGCGGATTGAACTACGCTCGAAATGACGTTTTAATGGAAAAAATTTAAGTTTAGGGTGAGACAGGTATCGTCTGACGGCATTGGGGATAATTTGAGCATCCCCAGAATTGATTGCCTTTGTTGGTGCCGGATTTAGCGGTGCGGAGGAGTAGGGGGGCATTGCATTTGGGGCAGAGAGGTGGGGTTGAAGAAGATGGATTGGGTATGGGTGGATTGGGTATGGGTTCAGAAGATGGATTGGCTGTGGGTGAATTGGGTAGGGGGTCAGATGATGTTGGGGCGTTAAGATTAGCGGTGTGGCGGAGGTATTGGTTTAGTTTGTCGGTGGGGTAGGCGGCGCGGACGGCTACACGGGCTAAGGGGAGTTTGGCGGCGGCAAAAACGGCGTTGACAAAAGCGTCTCTTTCTTGACGGTCGGGGCGTTGGTGGCTTTTGTCATCTAGTTCGATGCCTAAGATGGGTTGGATGGTGTGTGGGTCGCAGAGGAGGAAATCGACATGTTTGCGATCGATTTTATTGCGATATATTCGATTTTGGCTGGCGTCGCCGGTATGGGGGTAGAAGAGGTCGCCGAGGTTGATTTTGGGATGGATGATGGCCCAATCGGCAACGGCCGTTTGTAAGACACGATAAAAATTCAATTCGGCTGGCGACAAGAAATCATCACGTAATTGGTAGGGGAGAGTGGTTTGGGGGGTGATTGTTTCGCCAGTTAACCATGATTGGATGAGAGCGATGAGGTCATCGATACGTTCGGGGGAGAGGCCGAGGGTTTTGAGTATTTTGCGCAGGATAAGGTATTGTTTGGGTTCAGTCATGAGAGTAGCTCCTTTTGTGGGGGAAATAAGCGGGAAGTATAGCAGATTGGGAGAAGCGGTGTCAACTTGATTTGGCGGAAATTTTATATTGAAGTTGTTGAAGTTGTTTAGCTGTTTAAGGTAGGGTGATTGCATACTCTTAGATCCCTCCACTCCGTTTGCCCTTTTTGTGACTTGGAATGTATTGGTTAGTCAAAAAGCGGGCAAACTCCGGTCGGGAAGGGTTTTTCGAGGTGGGGATTTGATAGTTAGAATGAGT
>DATHYN010000251.1:0-5800 GCA_035459145.1 Anaerolineae bacterium
TCTGGACAGTTGATGAATTGTTAAGTTTCAAAGTACCTCTGCCACCTTGGCAACCGCCAAAGCGCAGAGGGCGTCCCACAAAGGCTATGATGGCCTTGAAAAAGCAGTGGGAGACCGTACACACTTAAGTGTGGCTCTACCAGCAGAGGTGATTGGTAAGAAAAAGTGATAAAACCTTTTGAAAATTAACTTAAGTAGTTTAACCACAAAATTCATACCAAGTTCCGTTAACATTTTGATTTGCATCATTATATAAATCCGATAATATTAGATGAAGTATAAGTTCTCGTAAACAAGAAATAATGGTTATTCTGTTATTTTTGTTAACAACAGTCCTGTTTTATTAATCAAATCACACTATTTAGGAGACATGAATGGCACGCGATAATAACTATATTTGGCCAGAAGGTAGCAATTATGAATGGGATAGCAAATCCACCTATATCTGGGATGCTGATGCCCGTTATATTTGGCCGGAAGATTCTAGCAACTATATTTGGCCAGAAGGTATCGAATATATTTGGGGCAGTTCGCCAAATAAATATGAATGGCCAGAAGGGCGTCAATACGAATGGCCGACTAGTAGTAAATAGTTTTTAATTTTATCTAAATGATTGAAATGCCAGTTACTATTTAACAAGTAACTGGCATTTGCTTGTTTTTAAGGATTGATAAATAATGCCATCACCTGCTCAACAAAAACAACGTTTTTACCAAGATATGGATCAACTTGCTTTTTTTAAGGACGCCAGCCAAAAAGGAGACATTTTCCTTTATCATACTGGTGATAATCCTGCATTTTTATTAAGTCATCCTGATTATGTTGAATATGCCTTGGCCACTCATGAAGAAAATTTTGCTCATCAAGAACATCCTTATCAATTATTACAACCCATTTTGACGGCTAACGGCCGTTTCCTCCTCCGCCTAAAACAAGATGACGACCAAGGTCGCCAAAACTTCCTCAACCTCATGGCCCTCACCCAACAACACAGCCAAAACCTCCTCGATTTCATCCAAACACACCATACCTCCCCCTTTGAAATCACCCAACCCTTCAAAGAACACATCCTTCGCTTTATTGTTGATGCCCTCTTCGGCATCGATACCACCCAAGGTCTCGAAAACTTTGTCTATGGTACATCACTCGTCGAACTATCCGTCTCCAATCAAATGAGCTTCAACCCTCAAGAATCATTAACAGAACTTGTCGGCCGCCCCTTCGCCGCCGCCCAAAGCATCCAAACCCACTTCTCCGCCACTATCGCTCATTTCCACTTAGGTAATATCGATGAAGATGGCTGCTATCATCTCAACGATCAACCCATCCCTGCTAATAAAATCCATGGCGCCATCACCCGCACCCTCCTCAATGGCTATAACGCCCTCGCCGGTACCCTCGCCTGGGCTTGCTACCTCCTCGCCCAACACCCTACCCACAGGCAAACCCTCCAACAAGAAATTGATACAACCCTCGGCCCCACCCCCCCCACCCCCCACCACATCCCCCAACTCCGCTTCACCAAAATGGTCCTCGCCGAAACCATGCGCCTCTACCCCCCAGCCTGGATGCTCGGCCGCCACGCCATCAATGCCGATACCATCGGCAACCAAGAAATCCCCCCCCAAGCCACCGTCTCCGTCTGCCCCTACACCACCCACCGCCACCCCGACTTCTGGTCCCACCCCGAACAGTTCCACCCCCACCACTTCAGCCCCGAAGAAAATGCGGGCCGCCATCATTACGCTTGGTTTCCCTTTGGTGGTGGCCAACGCCTCTGCCCAGGCTCCCATGTATCCCTCCCCATTCTCCAAACCTTCCTCGCCCAATTAATACAACATTTTGACTGGCACACCCTCCCCTACCACCCCACCCGTCCCACCGGACGTATCTCCCTCCGCCCCGAACCAGGTATCACTCTCCAATTCCTTGCCCGCAACCAATAAGAAGCACCATCACAACGCCAATGGCAATGTAAACCAAAAAACAGTTCCCTCACCCATAACACTATCAACCCCCACTTTTCCCCCTAAACGCTCCACAATACGTTGTACAATCGCCAAACCTAAACCATGCCCCTCGGCCACCACCTGATTCAAACGCTCAAACGGCACAAACAACCGCTCCTGATCCCCCGCAGCAATCCCCTCCCCATTATCCCGCACCCAATATCGACCAAATTCTCCATCCCGATCACCCCCCACCCTAACTTCTAATGGCCGCCCTCCATACTTAAACGCATTGCTCAAATAATTACTCAAAACCTCCACAACCCATGGCTCATACCCCACCGCTAATGGCCAATCCTCCTCCCAAATCACACTCACTACTTCTATCTGTTGTGTATGCGCCACGCGCTGGTACGCTTGCTCCGCCAATCCCTTAACATCTAACCTCTCCTGCGGTACATCAGCCACCTTCCGTATCCTCGCCAACAACAACAACCCTTCAATCGTTGTCTGCATATCCTGATGGCTTTCTAAAATGCGCATCACATACGAACCGATATCCTCATACCCCGCTTCAAAACTCTCTTCTTGAATCAACTCCGCAAATAAGGAAATAGATGTCAATCCATTCTTTAAATTATGCGCCACCGTATAAGCAAATGCATCTAACTCTTGATTCTGTCGTGCTAACTCTTGATTTTTCTCATTTAACCGCCCCACCAAATCCTGTAACTGCCGTTTTTGTTTATGCACTGTCAAAATAGTCTTTACTTTGGCCAATAATAACGATTCTGGCACCGGCTTGGGTAAATGATCTGTGGCACCCAATTCCAAACAACGTATCACACTTTCCATATCATCCATCGCCGACACAATCACAATCGGCGGCAACGAAAATGTTCTTTGACTTGCCAAATGGGTCAATAAATCATAACCATCCCAATTAGGCATCATCAAATCTAATAAAACCAAGGCGTATGATTTACTTTCTATACATCGCAACCCATCCATACCATCCACAGCCGTATCAACATAATAACCAGCTTTGGTTAGCATCTTTTGCAAAATGTGTCGGTTAACAAAATTGTCATCTATCACTAAAATAGGTGTGGTTGGCATTATAATACCCTTTTCTGTTCTTGTTTGGATCGTTCTATATAACAAACAATTCTATGGCCTATATAATAAATAGTATACTACTGCTTTAACTTCTTTTTTAAAGCAGCCACACCCTCATCCCATGTCGCATATAAAGGGATATTATAATACGCACAACTAACTTCTAAATTCCCACGTCGCCAAAAACCGTTTGGCGATATCACCATCAATTTACCACTACGCGCAAATAAACCAAATTCTAATAATGTGATTGGCGCTTGTGTGGTTGGCTCAAAATACATAAATATAAAATCCGCTCGCTCTTGCGCCTCTAATTCCCATTCTACTTGCTCACGAAACTGTTCATTCTCAATCGTTTGCTCCCAACTTGCATCCCAACTCTCACGTCTAGGATTAAGCAACACCCCATCATGATCTGCCAAAATATGACCAATCTCGGCTTGCCATGGACCTGCTGCTCCCATCGCAATTGAACCAGCTAAAAATACACTGTATTCGTCTTCACGCCATACCAATGCTGCTGGTGCTTTAATCATTCGCATAAACTGACCTTCATAGTCTCAATGATAATGAATCAATAATATAGTCGAAAGCGCAAATTATGCAACTGCTACAATAACCAGATATTTTCTAGACGATATATAAACCTTTACCTCCGCTACATCTTAAGAATCTAAAACACAAACAACAGACCAAATAAACGTTCACACTATCTCCAATCACCCTCACCCCAACAAGATAAAATAGCAATTGGCAACAATCCCCTACCCTGAGGTATAATCAAGATCAATAACATTTACAAAATATCCCCTAACAAGAAGATTGATGCCTATGTCCGAAGACACAACCAAAAGCCCACCTCCACCTTCACCTTCCACAGGTCATGGCTTCACTTGGCAACAATACCTTCAAGCTACTTCTCCACCCATTCCCGTCCCTGTTGACCAAGCAAATCTAATCCCTCTAAATAAATGGCTCCATAACCCCCACTCTCCTCGGCATCTCACCCTCTACGCCCCCCCCGGCAACGGTCAATCCACATTATTAGCCCATTGGTGTACCCAGTTTAGCCCTGACCAACCTTGGCGCCCTATCTTTATCACTGTCTCCCCTCATTTAGCCACCACACGCGCTTCTGGCTTTTGGTCCTTAGCCGCCACACAATTGGCCGCCCTCCACAACGCCCCTCTTCCCGCTGGTTGGCACACCAATGCCAAAACATGGCAAGAACTATTCGAACGACTACTCCCCAAACCCCTGCCTAAAGCCAAAGCCCTCATCATCGTCGATGGCCTTGAAGAAGCCCATGACCAAATTGCCCAAGCCTCTAGCTGGCATATCCCCCTCCCCGATACGACCCGGCTCGTTCTTAGCCATAATCAACCAAAACCAGCTTGGTTGCCAACCACTATCCCCACCGCCACTATCCAACTGCCATCTACTACCCCCGCCCCCCTATGGCTACAGCTCCAAAAACGGCTACCTAACCAAACACCTCTCGATCAATGGGCCACTACTTGGGACCCAGCCACCCAACAACTAGCCGCCCTGTTCGTCACCGCCCACGGCCCCCTAACCACCAGCAACCTCGCCAACGCCTTCACCCATTGGGGTTATGATGATGATCTCCTCACCAATGCCATTGATACCCTCTCCCCACTCCTCAATCTCACCCCTCGTGAAACCTATACCTGGTTCCACCCTCATCTGCAACAATGGACCCAACAACAGCTCCCCTCGGCCCCCCTCTCTCAAGCTCACACCTACCTCACCCAACGTACCCAACAAATCCTCGATGAAGCCCAACAACCTGATGCCCCCATCCCCTCTAAATATTGGCTCAACTTTACCTCCTCACACCTCCTTACACAACAAGCCCCACCCGAACAATGGCTTAAACTGTTGAACGGCCGTTGGGCCCAAGCCACCAAAACCCACCACACCCATTACGGCCCCTTCCTCGATGACGTCGACCGCATCTGGGATACCCTCCAACAAGCCGATAACGATGCCCCCCCCCAACGCCCCTGGCCCTGGCGTAGCGCCCAAGCCGCCTGCGGCCTCTACTATAGTAGTATCCGCTCTCTCACCGGTACTATCCCCCCAAAACTGCTCGCCATGCTCGTCCATATCAACTTCTGGTCCCCCGCCCAAGTCTGGACCTACCTCGAACGTATGGACGAAAGCCAAAAAAGCGAAGCCCTCACCGAACTAATCCCCTACCTCCCTAACCACCTCCGCCACGAAACCCTCTACCTCCTCCCCACCATCACTTACGAAGGCTACCAAGCCCAAGTCCTCCGCGTCCTCCTCCCCTTCCTCGGCCAAGAAGACCTCGAACTCGTCCTCGAACTCCTCCCCACCATGCAACATAACTGGTACCGCGCCAGCCTCCTCGGCCGCCTCGCCTACCGCTTCCCCGAACCAGACCGCCGTGCCCTCCTCGTCGAAGCCCTCATCCTCGCCCGCCAAGTCCCCTACGAAGGTGACCGCGCCCGCATCCTCAATATCATGGCCCCCTACCTCCCCGCCGACCTCCAAAACGAAACCCTAAACTTTATCCGCGAATTCCGCGACGAATGGTCCAAAGCCAGCGCCCTTAGCCACCTCATCCCCTACCTCACCCCCAATCTCCAAGCCGCCGTCACCAACGAAGCCTTCATCGCCGCCCAACGTATCCCCCACGACGGCGCCCGCGTCCGCGCCCTCAGCGAAGTCGTCCCCCTCCTCC
>DATHYN010000252.1:0-19120 GCA_035459145.1 Anaerolineae bacterium
ACCTCCACTCCCCACCCCATCCAATCCACATCACATTCTCCCCCCAAATAACTAACTTAAACCTCACTTTTCTCCATCATCACCTCCCCAAACGTAAAGAAAATCAACAAATTATCACCCGCCTGGCCACAATACACTCCCTGCGCCCCATTTAAATAATAGGCAATGGTAACAAACTCCCAACACAACGCCTCATCACAGTTAAAACTATTCATCGTTAACGCATCTTCATCATATTGTGCCCCGTACGCTTGTACCTGTCGCGCATGAACCGTTAACCCCTCCGCCAGCGTGGGATTGGCCCACCCCCATAACCATGTCTCGTCCACCTCATTGTACGTACCGATAACTTGCACCTCGGCCACCGCCATCACCCCCCGCGGACTCGCAAACCGAATCAGCCCGGCGGCCAAATCCACATCCCAATCCGCCTCATCTATCTGAAACGCTTCCATCTGCGCCGCCGTCTGCGCCTCTAACGCCACCATCCCTCGCTCCAACAACAAATCATAACCCAGATCCATCCGACGCTTTAAATCATTACTCATTATCACCTTTTCTCCTCAATAATATCAACCAAAACCATTCCTGAATGTACTAAATAGATTGTAACAAAAATAACCCAGAATACTGTCATTCCGGCGCAGGCCGGAATCCACTTATAATCTAACAACATATAGCACTTCCAATTTCTAATCAAACATAACCCTAACCACACGAACCTTCCCCCTAAATCAGTAAAAAAATCCCCAAAATCCCCAAAATCCGCGTCAAAAACCACCAAACCTTCCCCCGGCACATAATTACAACAGCAAATTCAAAATTACTTTGGTTACACTCTACTAAACTACCAATCAATCACTTTATTGCCTCATTCCCCAAAACCATCTATCATACCCCCTAGAAACAATTATAACCACAGGATCCAATTATGCTACAACGTGTTCTTAGCGAACCCATTTTTCTACTATTTACCATCATCTCCCTCTTTCAAGCATGGCGCGGCCTCCAACTCGGCCAACAAATCTGGCGCGATTGGCCCACCTTCCGCCAACCACCACTCACCCCACGCAAACAGATGATGGCCGAGCAAGCCGCCTTCTTCATCGGGGTCCCCCCTGGTGTCTTCATCCATGAACTCGGCCACGCCCTCGCCGTCTGGCTCTTCGGTGGCCAAGTCCTCGAATTTGGCTTCGGCTTCTACTGGGGCTACGTCCTCCCCCTCGGCAACTTTACCTCCCTCGAAGATTGGTTCATCAGCCTCGCCGGCACCCTCGGCTCCCTCTTCTACACCGCCCTCCTCTTCATCCCCCTCAAACTAGCTACCACCGAAACCAGCCGCTACTTCCTCCTGCGCGCCATCCGCTTTGAAATCATCTTCGCCCTCATCTACTATCCCGTCCTCACCGTTTTCCTCTCCATCGGCGACTGGCTAACCATCTACGACTTCCAAGAAACCCCTATCCCTAGCGCCATCACCCTCGTTGTCCACATCACCCTCCTCGCCCTCTACTGGTATGTCAACCGCCAAGGCTACTTTGAACGGCCGTCCCACGAAACGGCCGTTGCCGCCGCCGCCTTCGAAAACCTCGAAGCCCATATCGACAACAATCCCGATATCGACCAACAACTCCGCTATATCAGCGCCCTCCGCCGTGGCAACGCCCCCCGCCTCGCCAAAAAACAGATCCAACCCCTCCTCCAATCCCATCCCCAACACCCCCAAGTCCACTTCCAACAAGCTCTGCTCCTCGCCGTCGGCAAAGATGGCCTGCCATCTAAATCCGCCCACCATTTTCGCCAAGCCCTCAAATTCGGCCTCGACGGAGCCGATGCCGCCGTCGCCTATCTCATCCTTGCCCAAGACGCCGTCCGTCGCGAAAAACTGGCTGAAGCTCACAACCAACTCGAAGCAGGACTCAGCTTCATCGCCCAAGCCCCACCCTCAAACGAAACCACCGCCCGTCGTGGCCACCTCTATTACTGGCTCGGCCGCGTCTACCGCCAACAAAACCAATACGCCCAAGCCCAAGACGCCCTCTACCACGCCCTCGCTGATGCCCGCGCCATTAACGACCCTGAATTTATCGACTTCTGCCAACAGCAATTAGACACCCTCAAACAACAATCAGCCCATCATGTCCCTTGATAACTTAACCATGACCAGCGCCCCCATTCTCCGCCCCACCCATGTCGAAATCGACCTCGACCAAATCAGCGCCAACTACCGCGCTATCCAACAACATGTCGCCCCCGCTAAAGTGATGGCCATTCTCAAAGCCAATGCCTACGGCCACGGCCTCGTCCCCATCGCCCGCCACCTCGCCCAACTCGGTGCCCCTTATTTCGGCGTCGCCTTCCTCGAAGAGGGCATCCTGCTCCGTCAAGCTGGTATAAACACCCCTATTCTCGTCCTCGGCGGCATCATCGGCAACCAAATCCCCCTCTTCATCGAACACGACCTCACCCTCACCGCCTCCTCTGTCGAAAAACTGACCCAAATAGATACCATCGCCGCCCAACTCGGCCGCCGCGCCCGCGTCCACCTCAAAATCGACACCGGCATGGAGCGGATCGGCATCCATTACTACAACGCCGACACCCTCCTCGCCGCCGCTTGGGCCTGCCAACATTGCACCGTTGAAGGCGTCTACTCCCACTTCGCCACCGCCGACGCCGCCGACCTCACCGCCAGTTACATCCAGCTCCAACGCTTCCAAACCGTCCTCGACACCATCCGCGACGCCGGTCACACCGTCCGCCTACGCCACATCGCTAACTCCGGCGCCATTCTCCAAATGCCCGAAACCCACTTCGATATGGTCCGTGCCGGCATCCTCCTCTATGGCCATTACCCCGATATCGAAACCAAACAAACTATTACCGTCCAACCTGCCCTTACATGGAAATCCCGCGTCGTCTACTTCAAAGTCGTTAAACCAGGACACCCTATCAGCTACGGCAGTACCTGGCAAAGTGACAAACTCACCCGCGTCGTCACCATCCCCGTCGGCTACGGTGACGGCTATTTTCGGGCCCTATCTAACAAAGGGGAACTAATTATACGCGGCCAACGGTATCCCATTGTCGGCCGTGTCTGCATGGATCAACTAATGGTCAACATCGGCTGGGAAACCGCCTATAACGGTGATGAAGTCATTTTACTCGGCACCCACCCCAACGGCACCCGCATCGATAGCCACGAGATGGCTAACTGGGCCAACACCATCCCTTATGAAATTTTAACCAATATCAATACCCGTGTTCCCCGCACCTACATTTAACCTGAGCTCAACAACCATTCCCTCTTCCCAACGTCATTTCGAGTGCAGTTCAATCCGCTTCTCTCCCAAAACACCTAACAATTAAAATTATCGAACTCACATTATTAACAAGCAAAAACCCTAACAGGAGGTTGTTAGGGTTTTACTTTCAGTTTAATCTAGGAGGCTGATTAAATCTGAATCAATCATTTGTTCAGCGACTTATATTGTTAGAATAACATAAGATTCTTAATAGTTGATGAGCCAAAGATGAGTAGAGCCTTAACGGCAAAATAGCTCTGCCCCCAGGAGGTTGGGGCAGAGCTATTTTGTACATTTGGTTTAATGTTCGACCAGGAGGGAATCGAACTTAACACAACACTTGGCGAATCTACTTACAATAATACCAGTACTATCTAAATGTAAGCTGAAAATAGTTTTAACGCTAGGTAAGTAGCAATGAAGTAGAAGATAAGAGCAACCAAAGAAGAAGATGAGAAAGAGAATGATGAGATAGTTCTAATCATCACCCAGCTTCAAAACCGCCATAAACGCTTCTTGCGGCACTTCAACATTACCAATCATCTTCATCCGCTTTTTACCCTTCTTCTGTTTCTCCAGCAATTTACGCTTCCGAGAAACATCGCCACCATAACATTTAGCCAATACGTCCTTACGCAACGCCTTAACCGTAGCTCGGCTAATCACCCGCTTGCCCACGGCCGCCTGAATTGGTACCTCAAACATCTGCCGCGGAATCTTCTTGCGTAACTCAGTCACCAGCTTCTGCCCCCGCCCATACGCCATATCCCGATGGACAATCATCGCTAACGCATCCACCGGCTGTTTGTTCACCAACACCTCTAATTTAACCAAATCAGACGCTTGATAACCAATCGGATCATAATCCATCGACGCATACCCCCGCGTCCCACTCTTTAATTTATCATAAAAATCAACAATAATTTCCGATAATGGCATATTAAATTTCAAGACCACCCGCCCCGGCGTCGGGTTTTCTTGGCCCACAAACTCACCCCGCCGTTTCATTACCAACTCCATCACCACCCCATAATATTCATCCGGCGTAAAGACCTGAATATCAACCCACGGCTCTAAAATCGCCTCAATTTCGCTCTCATCCGGTAATTCAGCCGGACTTTCAATCATAATCGTTTCACCCGTATGCGCTTTTAAAACTTCGTAACGCACACTCGGCGCTGTAGCCACAATATCAAGGTCGTATTCCCGTTCCAATCGCTCTTGAATAATTTCCATATGAAATAAACCCAAGAAACCACAACGAAAACCAAACTGCAACGCATCTGATGTTTCTGGTTCAAACACCAGTGCGGCATCATTCAACTGTAATTTTTCTAAGGCATCCTTCAATAAAGAGTAATCTTCATTATCAGAGGGGAAGAAACCGGCATAAACCATCGGTTTGACCGCCACAAACCCCGGTAACGGCTTAGATGCTGGTGCCGATTGTAGCGTAATCGTATCCCCCACACGACATTCACGCACTTCCTTAAAGCCAGTAGCGATATAACCAACCTCACCCGCTTGCAACTGCTTCCGCGGTGTCATATTCGGCAAAAACAAGCCCATCTCCAATGGCTCTGCCTCCACACCATTGCTCATCATCTTAATCTCTTCCCCTTCCCGCAAGATGCCATCAAACACACGGACGTAAGCGATAACACCTTTGTATGAATCATAATGGGAATCGAAAACGAGGGCACGCAAAGGAGCCGAAACATCTGCCTGAGGCGGGTGAACATGCTTGACCACCGCTTCCAACACCTGTTCAATATTCGTCCCCATTTTAGCGCTAATCGGCACAACCTGCTCGGCCGGAATACCTGTAATATGCTCAATCTCATCAGCCACATCATCAGGCATCGCCGCCGGCAAATCAATCTTATTCACCACCGGAATCAGCTCTAAATCAGCTTCCAACGCCAAGTACAAGTTCGCCAATGTTTGCGCTTCAGCTCCCTGGGTGGCATCAACAACCAATATCGCCCCCTCACAACCCAACAAAGCGCGACTCACTTCATATCCAAAGTCAACATGGCCCGGTGTATCAATCAAGTTCATAATATACGTCTCGCCATCCTGTGCTTTATATTCCATACGCACAGCCGACGCCTTGATCGTTACCCCCTTTTCCCGTTCCAAATCCATGCTATCTAAAACTTGCTCTTGCATCTCCCGATCCGTAATCGTCCCCGTCGCTTGCAAAAGCCGATCAGCTAAAGTTGATTTTCCATGATCAATGTGAGCAATAATACAAAAGTTGCGAATTTTACTAATATCCATAACTTTCTATTATACCCCAAAATTGATTTGTCAACATAAAATCATTGAATTGCTACCCCAAACAGCTACTCTGCCTACCTAGCCCCCCAAAACTGATGAAAACAACCCACTTTGAGCGATCCCTTCAAAGATAAACTGCACCGCCAACGCGGCCAAAACCACCCCAAATACACGATTAAGGACGTGCAAACCAGTCACCCCCACATACTTTTGCACCCGAGTCGCCCCCAGCAACAAAAGTAAAGTCAGCAATAAAATAGCTAGCAAACAGCCAACCACCGTTGCTTGGGCCACAACATCCCCTTGAGCATCCGCCATCAACAAAATAACCGCCCCCATCGCCCCTGGCCCAGCAATCAACGGTGTTGCCAACGGAAAAACAGCGATATCCTGCTTGTTTGCCGCCTCTGTCGCTTCCGCTTCCGTCGTCGAGGTCCCCCCCGATTCACGGGCAAAAACCATATCGATGGCGATCAACAGGAGCAAAATCCCACCCGCTGTCCGCCATGCGGCCAACGAAATCCCTAAACGAACCAATAACGCCTCACCAAACAAGGCAAATAACAACAAAATAATTGTGGCCACGATAATACCCCGCACCGCCATCGACCGTCTCTGCTCGGCCGTATTCTCCGCCGCCAACGCCGCGTACATCGCCGCCGTATCCACAGGGCTAATTGTGGCGAACAAAGTTGCCAACGCCACCCCCGCCGTCTCGATAACAACATCCATCGCTTAACTCGACACCAACAATAACAAGCCACCCAAAATAGCGACACCACCCAAAAAAGTGACCACCCGTTGTCGCCACTCCGCCTGGATCTGCTTTTGCAATCCCCGTGCCGCCGCAAAATCCTGCAAAGATAAGCTATTCTGATTACAATGCGCCGCTAACCGCAACCGATGCTGACGCAAATGATTCAAACTCATATAATGCCATAACCATGGGTCATACGGCTTCAACTCTTTTAATTCTCGATAAATATTTAAGGCCAGCTCCGGATACCCAAACCAAGTCAAATATTGTCCCAACATATGACGCATATGCACTTTACGCGTTGTGGTCAAGGCCACTTTCATCGCCTGCCGATAGGCATAAATCATCTGCTGCATATCTGTTTGCCACGCATACAGCTCCACCCGCAACATTTGGGCAAAAAAACTATTCGGGGCTAACGTTTCCACCGCGGCAATATGCTTCTCCGCCTCTTTGATACCCCCCTGCCAGCCCACAACCCGCGCCGCCACAAAATGATAAGCGACCGACAACTCCTGGCCCAACGCATCTTTCCCCTTACGCAACCAAGCCTCCGCCTGTGTCAACATCATCTCATCATAGCCAGGCCGATGCCGGTAGGCGAGCAAGGTGTGCAGATAAGCGATAGCCAACGCTGCGGTGGCTTGATCAAGTGGCGGTGCTTTTTCTAAAACAGTTACAATCGTAGCTGGCTCACCCCGGTATTGATGGGCGAGATCGAGGAAGGTGTAGAAACGGCCGTTATCCCCCACCGCCGCAAACTTACCTCCCGCCCTTTGCGCCGCCCACCACCTCTGCAAAGCTTCCGTGCCGCTATCAACCTGCAACCAACGTCCCGTCGACTTCTTCGCCCACGGCAACCAACTGATAGATAATGACCCCAATCTATTAAACATGCGTCACCCATCTCCTCACAAAACTTACATCTTTCATAGGATAACCGATCCCGCCTCGAATGGCAAGCCTGCTAACAGCCTGATTTACCACAGAATGCCATAAATTTCACCCCAATCCCCCCCCAACAATAACAATATCTACCCTCTCAATCCAATATAAGTAAAAATTCCCTTTTCCCTTAAAATGTGGTAAAATAAGCCTCTATTATGATCAACCACGCAGATGATACCCCCCCCGTTCCATCCCTTCGCACCGCCTTTACGGGCGGTTTAGAGCATGTCACCAACCATTGGTGGCTCGTCATTATCCCTCTGATCCTCGATCTTTTCCTTTGGCTTGGCCCCCAAGTGACCATCGACACCCTCATCCTCGGCTGGCTCGACCAGCTTCCCACCCCCCTGCCCGCCGAAATGATGGCTCAAATCAATGAAGTCGCCCCCCAATTTAACCTATTTAGCTTCCTCAGTCTACCTATTATAGGCGTTCCCTCCCTTATTGCCACCACATTAATGCAACCACCCCCGATTCCCCTTACCAACTGGCCCCTCAGTAACGGCTTCGAGTTTGCCGCCTACGCCCTCCTCTTTTCGCTAGGGGGCACCCTCCTAACCACCAGTTACTACGCCGTCATCAGTCAAACCATCTTGCGCCCCTACGAACCATTCTGGTCACTATCAGAAAAACGGGCCGCCGGCTCTAATCGGTTTGTTCGCAATCTACCATTATATTGGTTCCGCTTTATCTGGTTGGTTTTAGGCGGTTTTCTCCTCCTCTTTATCATTTACCTCTTGGCCCTCCCCCTCCTCATTGTCGCTGTGCTTATTCATCCCGCTCTCACCTGGTTTGTGGGTATGCTCATGCTAACCGCGATGTTATTTGCCATCATCTTACTCAGCTTCACCCCCCACGGCCTCCTCATGCATTATCGCACCCTCGATACGGCCGTGCGCGAAAGTTTTTTCATCGTCCGCCAATACCGCCAAGAGACGATCAACCTCGTCCTGATTATTTTTATCGTTAACACCCTGTCCAAAAATGTGTGGCGCTACGCCGACACCGGCAGTTGGCTGACCATCACCTCCATCATCGGTCACAGCTTCATTACCACCGCGATGGTCGCCGCCTCTTTTATCTTTTATCATCAATGCTTCCACGCCGCAGGCCTCACCCCCCCCGAAGAACTCCCCGTCCCCCCGCCTCGGCCCTAATCAAAACCAATTATCCATCTATCAAGAGTATCAAACTAATTTGTAAGGAAAAAATGCATGGCTAAGCAAGAAAACAAAAACGGAGCTAACTACGATTCTGATAGTATCCAAGTATTAAAAGGGTTAGAAGCGGTCCGCCGCCGTCCCGGTATGTACGTCGGTGGTACCGATGTCAAAGCGCTCCATCACCTCGTCTACGAAATCGTCGACAACTCCATTGACGAAGCGCTAGCCGGTCGCTGTGACCGCATCGAAATCACCATTCACCCCGATGACAGCGTCTCCATCGAAGACAACGGGGTCGGTATTCCCGTCGCTCTCCACAAAGGGGAAAACATCTCCGCCTTAGAATTAGTGCACACCGTCTTGCACGCTGGTGGTAAATTTGATAACGCCGCCTACAAAGTATCCGGCGGTTTGCACGGGGTTGGTGTCTCCGCCGTGAACGCTTTATCAGAATGGATGGAAGTAACCGTCAAACGAGACGGTGGTGTCCATCAACAACGGTACCACCGCGGCGTGCCACAAGCACCCGTGACTGAAATCCGCAAGATGAAACGGGGCGAAAACAGTGGCACCCGGACCACCTTCAAATTTGACCCGATTATTTTTGAAGAAGAAGAAATCACCTTCAAATTCGAGACCCTACTCAACCGTTTCCGCGAGATGGCCTTTGTGACCAAAGGGGTCTTCCTCCGCTTCACCGATGAACGGCTCACCCCTCGGCGCGAGATGAGCTTTTACTTTGAAGGTGGGTTGAAATCATTCGTCCAATATTTGAACCGCAAACGGCGCGTTATCCATGATCCAATTTATGTTCGCAATGAAGAAGACAATATGGAAGTGGAAGTCGCCATTCAATACACCGATGGGATGGCGATTAATGAATACACCTTTGCCAATACGATTCATACGCCCGATGGGGGTAGCCATTTAACCGGTTTACGCAAAGCGTTGACACGGGTTATCAATTTATATGCGCGTAAGAACAATTTCTTGAAGGATAAAGATAATAACTTTACCAGTGATGACACGCGAGAGGGGTTAACGGCCGTTGTCAGCATCAAGCACCCCGACCCCCAATTCGAGAGCCAAACGAAAGTGAAGCTGATGAACCCCGAAGTGACCAACCTCGTCGCCTCGGCCACCGCCGACGCCCTCGGCCAATACCTCGAAGAGAACCCCCGCGACGCCAAGAAAATTATGGAACGCTGTTTAACCAGCTCCCGCGCCCGCAGTGCCGCCCGCAAAGCGCGCGAACTCGTCATGCGCAAAAGCGCCCTCGAAAGCCTCACCCTCCCCGGCAAACTAGCCGACTGCTCCGAGCGCGACCCCGCCAAATGTGAAGTCTACATCGTCGAGGGTGACTCCGCTGGTGGTACCGCCAAACAAGGGCGGGACCGACATTTCCAAGCGATTTTGCCCCTCCGCGGTAAGATCTTAAACACCGAGCGCGCCCGCTTAGACAAAATTTTAGCCAACAACGAAGTCAAAGCGTTGATATCCGCCCTCGGCACCGGCATCGGCGAGACATTGGATATGGAGAATTTGCGCTATCATCGTGTGGTGATCATGAGCGTGGATGGGGATGAAACAACCATGGTCAAAGACGAATTAGGCCGTATCCAATCCGTCAAAGTAGGCCCCTTCATTGATGGGCTATTAGCTGACAATATCGACCCATCCAGCTACCAAGTACTTTGTTTCAGCCCTGACAGTGGCCAAGTTCGCTTCAAACCGATTAAATCTGTTATCCGCCACACCCATTCCCAACCCATTTACGAAATCGAAACAGCTTACGGCCGCCGCATTCGTGTGACGGGCGAACACAGCGTTTTCGTCCCTGATGCCAACGGCCAACCCGTGCTCAAACGGGGTGATGAAATTGCTGTTGGGGACACCTTAGTCGTCCCCACGCAACTCCCCCAAGATGGGCAAGCGCCCGGTCGCATCGACCTCTTAGGTGGCTTATTACCCCTGGCCCAAGAGAAGAAAATTGAGTTAATGGTTCGCGGTGAAGGGGTTGAACGCTGGTATAAAGCGGAAGTGCGGGCCGAGTATGCTGACCGACCAGAGTACAGCGAAGCACGCGTAACCATTCCGGCCGCCATCGGTGCCCAGATAAAAGCGCAACGGCAAATAGCTGGTTTAAGCCAGAAAGAGATTTGTGCCGCCGTCGGCATTAGCCAACCAGTAACCTACTATAGCTGGGAACGCGGCGAAAATCGCCCCACAGTTACCCATTTCACCCGCTATGTGGAAACGTTAGGTCTCGATGCCTCCCAAATGTTGGAACAAGTTGAGATTGGTGGCAGTCGTTTAGACCATGTGTGGGCCACACAATACAAATCAGCCCCCCGCAATCGGGTTCGTGATTACATCGATATTAATGAGGTCCCATTTGAAGCGTTAGCCACGATGGGTGACGATGTTTATCTTACGCCACGCCATTACGCCGATCAGCAAGTGCCCCGCTATGTGCCAGTCAACGAAGGATTGATGACTTTATTAGGGTTCTTCATTGCTGAAGGGTCACTGAGCCAACGGAATGGGGTACGGTTAGCGATTGGGAAGCGGAATGAGGCTTTTGTGGCCGAGTTAACCGCAATTATCGAAGACATCTTCGGTTTAACCCCAACCTATTATGCTGGCGAAGAAGGACGGGCTGACGAACTACGTATCCTCAACCGCGTGGTCACCGAGACATTCCGTCATCTATTCAACTTTGCCGGTCAAAAAGCGTCCAGCAAACGAATTCCCGATCTCGTCTTCAATGTGGATACGAAGCTACAATTAGCTTTCTTACGTGGCTATTTCCAAGGAGATGGCACCTTAGGCCATCATCAAATCAGTTTCACCACCACCTCGGAGATGTTAGCCGACCAGTTAATGTACCTTTTCTTGATGCACGGCATTCGGGTTTCATTAGGCACCCAAGAGCCAACCGGTGAGGCGAGTGGGATGATTCGTGGCCAAGAGATTATTACGCGCCAGACCGCCTATCATTTACGCATTCGCCGCCGTGACAGCATCGCTTACCTAGCCCCCGTGTGGCGCGACCACGACAACGCCATGCAATTAGATGCCTGGCTGGCTATGCCCGCCGGCAATGGTGGCCCCGATCCAGCGACACCGATGGTGGGCAATTTGATGGGATTGCCGGTGCGGGCCGTGCGCCGGATGACGCCCAGCAGTGGTCATGTTTACGACTTCTCCGTCGCCGGTGACGAGACCTTTATTTGTGGTTTAGGTGCCGTAGCCACCCACAATACCGATGCCGACGTAGACGGGAGCCATATCCGCACCCTTTTACTCACCTTCTTCTTCCGCTACATGCCCCAACTCATCGAGAAAGGCCACCTTTACATCGCCCAACCCCCCTTGTACGCCGTCAAAGAAGGGAAGAAAATCCATTACACCTACACCGAAGCGGAGAACAGCAAACTCCTCAAGAGCTTAGAAGGCAAACGGTACAGCTTACAACGGTACAAAGGTTTAGGTGAGATGAACGCCCAACAGCTGTGGGAGACGACGATGGACCCGGCCGTGCGCACCCTCCTCCAAGTCACCATCGAAGACGCCATCATCGCCGACGGCACCTTCGACATGCTCATGGGCAGCGAAGTCGCCCCCCGCCGCCGCTTCATTACCACCCATGCCAGTGAAGTGCGGAATTTGGATGTGTAGTGGTTTGTTAATGTAGTTTGACACAGTTATTGAGAATGATGACAATGTTAATTTCATAACATACTGACACTTACCGACAAACTAACTAAAACCAACCACACCCTCGCTACCAACTCTACCATATTTACCGGTAGCGAGGGTGTTTTTCATTCCCACTCAGCCCCACAAAACCACTCTAAACCATGAATCTTGGCTTGACCAAGGATCCTTGGTCAAGCATTTCTCAAACCAACCGCGCCCCTCTCAGCCCCACAACGCCATCCCAAGCCCACCAAGTCCTACCCCAAACTCCACCAAAACACATCCCCAAACCCCATCCCCAGCCACACCCAAACCCACACGCTCAACCAACCCATCCCTACCACGCCCATCCCCACCACACACCTGGCGAAACAGCCCAGAACCACCCAGGCCGTCGCCGCCGCACGAGGCTGGGCTGGTGTTGGTGGTGGTGGTTGTCGGGTGGTGGTGTTGAGGGCGGTTGTTGGTGTTGGTGGTCGGTTGTCGGTTGTTGGTGTGGGTGGTGGGTCGGTGGATGGTGGTGGTGAGGGTGTCGGTGGTTGGTGTGGGAGGTGGGGTTGTCGGTGTGGGGGCCGGTCGGGCGTGGGGGCTTAGTCGGGTCTAGGTCGGGCTGGCGTGGCGTGTGTGGTGGTGGCGTTTTTACCTGGGTTACACTGAGCTTTTCCCAGGGAAAAGTGGCGCGATTTTGTCTTTTCTTAGACGGGGACATACCCCCCATATCTGGGTTTCAGCGTTTTTAACAACTTTGGAGAATCGGTGGTGTATTTTCACTAATTGTGGCGAGAGTGCGAAATGTTAGTATAATTACTGGTGTATGGTCAAAACAAGATGTGGGTAAGGAGAGGTCTATGACAAGCTGGCAATTACGACTTTCGCGAATTTTATTGCCTGGAATGCGCTGGTTTCAGGGAATATATCCTGCTGAAAATGTCAATGCTTTACTACGCTGGCGCAAATGGTCTCAGGGGCAGGTTGAACCTGGAGCCGTCCCCACTGATTTCCAGAAAGAATTATATAAAGTTGGGCAGGCAAATGTTTTGTTCTATAACCATAAGAACAATGAGAAGCACAAAGTGATTTATTATATTCATGGTAGTGGTTTTTGCTTTGGTTGGAACAGTCATTTTGAAAGGATTGCGGTGCAATTGACGAGGCAAACAGGTCGCCCCATCTATGCGCCTGATTATCGGATTGCACCTGAGCATACTTATCCAGCGGCCCATGAAGATAGTATGGCTGGTTATCAATGGTTGTTAGGGCAAGGTTATCAGCCGGAAGATATTATTCTGTTTGGTGATTCGTCAGGTGGGCATATTGGTCTGAGCATGTTGTTGCAGCTACGTGACCAGGGAGCCCAATTGCCAGCAGCGGCTATTCTTCTGTCGGCGATGTTAGATATTACCTTGACCGAACATTATTATTGGCATAGTCGCGACAATTTTGTTCATCCACGCTTTCCCCCTAAATTAAATAAACATTACTTTCAAAATCGTGCTCTTGACCAGCCGGAAATCAGCCCTTTATTTTCTGATTTGCATGGCTTGCCACCGCTCTTGATTATGGCTGGTGAGCGAGATATTTTGCGGTGGGATGCCGAACGGTTCAGTGAGTATGCTCGCTTAGCAGGCAGTGAGAATCAACTGGTTATCGAGCCAGGCGTGTGGCATGGTTGGTATTTGTTTACCACCTATTTGCCAGAAGCAGATGCTACGTTGACCCGGATTGTCAACTTTTGCAAACAGTTTTAGCGTGACCAAGGATCCTTGGTCACGCCCCATCTCCGCCCACCAAAGCCATCCCAACAACCCTCTCAACCCCATCCCCCCCCACGCCCACACACCTGGCGAACCAGCCCAGTACCACCCAGTCTATCGCCGCCGCACGAGAGGCCGGGCAGGTGGTGTCGTGTGTGTTGTCGGTTGGTGGTGGTTGGTTGTCGGTGTGGGGGCGGTCGGTGTTGGTGGTGGGCGTGTCGGTGGTTTGGCGGGTGTGGGTTGTTGTCGGTTGGTGGGTTGGTGGGTGGTCGGTGGTGGTGGGTGTTGGTCGGTCGGTGGCGGTCGGTGGGTGTCGGTGGTGGGTTGGTGTGGGCGTGGGGGCTTAGTGTGGGCTTTGTGGAGACTGGGATATACCGGTATATGTGGTTGTCGGTGGTGGCGGCGTGGCGTGGGAGCGTGTTTGTGATGAGGGCTTTGTGGCGACTGGGACAAATGGAAAATAGACCACCATATATGGGTTTGGGGAGATTTAGGATTTTGTCATTATATTTGTCGGCGGAGTGGGATTTTGTCAATATATTTGTCGGTGGATTTCATTATATGTGTTGTGGCGGGGTGATTTGGGGTGGGATTTTGTCATTATATTTGTCAACCTACAGCATACAATTATAACGAATTGAATTGAGGGATAATAAACTTCGATTTTAACTTTTAAGCATAGTATCAGCAAATGTTCCCAAAACGGCCGTTCCTCTGCTATCATTATACCCACGAGATGTTTCCTTTCATCCAAGACATACCACCGCTTTCAGTGAATACAGCATCATTAGTATAAGATAAAATTGACCAGCCCCCAGCTTTCAGATATCAAGCCACACGACCACATCTAAGCAAAAACCAGACCTCCGAACCATACAGATTGGTTCTGTAGACCGATGTCGCTCATGTCTCGTTCTTCTATACTACATGCAATACACACAACAATAACCCATCTGGCTACGCCCAGATGCTTACAAAGACATTGAGGAATCACATGATAAAGCCTGTTCTCGAAACCTATAATCTAACCAAAACATTCGGCGACTTCACGGCCGTTGCCCACGCTAACTTGCAAGTCCAACCCGGTGAAGTATTTGGCTTCCTTGGTCCTAACGGTGCTGGCAAAACCACAACCATCGGCATGATACTGGGGCTGATTGCGCCCAGTAGTGGCGACATCACCATCTTTGGTGAGCCAGTGACACCGGGACACACGACACCACTACGACAAGTAGGGGCACTCGTCGGTGCACCAGCACTGTTACCCTATCTAACGGGTCATGAAAATCTACGCTTGCTGGCGCGACTATATCCAGAAGTAGACAACGGCCGTATCGCTGAAGTCTTGCAGTTGGTCAAAATGACCGCCGCCGCCGACCGGAAGCTAGCAAGCTACTCCACCGGCATGAAACAGCGTCTTGGCCTAGCCGCCGCCCTGTTACATCGGCCTAAGTTAATTGTACTCGACGAGCCAACCAGTGGCCTAGACCCAGCCGGAATGCGCGAAGTACGCCAACTTATCCGCCGTCTGGCTGATGAGGGTATCACCGTCTTTCTCAGTAGCCATCTACTGCATGAGGTCGAGCAAGTCTGTGACCGCATCGCCGTCATCAACCACGGCAAGATTGTCACTCAAGGGGCTGTCAGCGACCTGATGGGACAATCGCAACAACAGTTTGTGACGTTGCGCGTTCCCTCACCGCAAAACGCAGCCGCCGCGTTGAAAACGCTCGACGGTATCACCGCCCTAGAAACCAACGGTGTCTATGTGCAGATTACGGGGATTAAACCGGAAATGGCTGTGGCTCACCTTGCCCAACACCAAATCTATCCCAGCGAAGTTACCACCCGTCAATCCGACCTAGAAGATATGTTCCTAGCGTTGACGGCGAGTGGCGATTAGCAAGTTTACGGCTTTATCGACCTGCAAACTGACATCCTTAAAACAACATAATCCAAAGGAAAATTAACATGTTAATTCAAATGTTCACTATCGAAAACAGCAAACTCACTCGGCGCACCATGTTCTGGGTAGAAATGGCCGCTTTGGTGCTGACGGTACTGGGGATGATGGCCTTGATGGCCTTTATACGCCAAACACTCTTGAGCGGTGCCCCCGCCGACAGTAGCTTAACCGTAGACGGCATCAACTTAGCTCAGACAGAATCTTTCCTCACATGGCCGCAGAGCTTCTCCTTCGTTATGGGCGTCATCTACACGGTGGGCACCTTGCTGACGCTGGTGTTGGCTGGTGCCGTCACTGCTCAGGAGTACACATGGCGAAGCTATCAATTATGGCTTAGTCGCGGTGTACCGCGCTGGCAAGTCGTTTTGGCAAAATTTATGGCCGTTACCCTTGCCACATTCCTCTTCATCACGGTCGCCACACTGGTCCTTACAGTTGTCAGTGGCATTGCCAGCCAACTCATCTTGGGTAGCCTGCCATTTGCCGCCGTCAGTTGGCCTAACCTGTTACTCACGATACTGACCGTCACTTTATCGCTACTACCCTATGCCGCGTTGGGACTACTACTGGCTATCTCTGCACGCTCTACCGTGGTGGCTATTGGCGGCGGATTGGCCTTTACCTTACTGGCCGAGCCAGTGGTACAACAACTAATGCCCCTACTCGGCGAACGATGGGCACAAGCCAGCCTGTATCTTCCCACCAGCTTGGGACAACTACTAAACCGCTACGCTACGAATATGATTGTTGTCAATGGGGATGCTTTGCCTACCCTTGGCGTCACCCCAACCATTGCCGCCTTTATGCTTGGCGTATATACTTTGGTCTTGTTAGTCACCGCTGTAATCCTCTTCCAGCGACAAGATCTAGGGGGATAACTATTGTCCGTAATCCATGTTCCAAAATGGTTCACGGATTACGATTTACAGCGCACGTTCGCTGAGGTATCCTATCATCATGCGTAAATTCTCTCATCTGACAACACCTTTTCACCGTTTGCAATGGAAGCTGACGCTCTCTTACACGTTGGTAACGACTGGGGCATTACTCGTTGTGGAGTTGCTGTTTTTTGGCGCTGTGTTGGCCTTTATTAGTTCCGATGTTGTGGCTGAAATTATGGGGCAATCTTTGCAAACAGAGATTGTGCCTCAGGTACGACCGTATCTTGACCAGACCCCACCCGACATTGACGGTCTACGTGAGTGGTCTGAACACCTTGTCACCACTCGGACCCAGTCCACACTCGGACAAGAGTCGCAAACCATTACGTCCCTCAACTTGGGCAACCTCAATCTCAGCGAAGCCAACGAGCGACTGACGGTGTTAGATCCGACCCTTACCGTTTTGGCTCAGGTACCCGGTAGCGACCCACCGTTAGGCGAACCATTCGATGTGACGGCGCAAAGCAAGACGGAGCAGGCATTGACGATGGCTCAGCGTGGGCTGATGGCGTCACAGAAAGAGGCGGACGGCGTGAATGTATTGGCCGTACCCGTCATGGCTGACAACGGCCGTCTGCTAGGGGTGGTGGTTCTCACTTTTCAACTACCGCTACTTAGCCGCGAGGTTATCATGCCTATTTTGCAAACGCTTGGTCTAACGCTTATTCCCGTCACCATCGCTACCGCGCTGATTGGCACCTTGTTTGGCTTCTTGACGGCGCGGGGGCTGACGAAGCGTATTCACACGATGGCTACAGCCGCTGATGCTTGGAGCCAAGGCGACTTTGCTGTGGTATCCCGCGACGATTCTGGTGATGAGTTAGGGCAACTGAGCCGCCGCTTGAACCGCATGGCGGAACAGTTGCAAAATTTAGTTGAAGCACGTCAGGAGTTGGCGACGGTCGAAGAACGCAATCGGCTGGCTCGTGACCTACACGACTCGGTAAAACAGCAGGTCTTTGCTATTGCGATGCAACTTGCCGCCGCCCGCGCGCTTATCGACAGTGACCCTGCCGCCGCCACAAACCATCTAACTGAAGCTGAAATGTTGACTAAACAGTCACAACAGGAGCTAATCGGCTTGATTCAGGAACTACGTCCGGCGGCATTGGCTGACCGTGGTCTGGTTGAAGCATTGAAAGTCTACATTGCTGACTGGTCACGGCGCACACAAATTGAGGCTGAAGTGAGTGTGAAGGGACAACGGCCGTTGCTTCTCATCACCGAGCAAACGCTGTTCCGCGTGGCACAAGAGGCATTGGCGAATGTTGCTCGTCACAGTCACGCCCGCCGCGTTGATCTGCATCTTGCCTTTGATGCCACGTCTGTTATATTAACTATCAGCGATAATGGTCGTGGTTTTCATCCAACCACAGACAACTTCGGTATGGGTCTTGACTCGATGCGTGAACGTATCACGAACTTAGGCGGCACATTTGAGATTGATAGCAAGCCGGACGCGGGTACGGTCGTAACGGCCGTTATCCGTAAAGAAGATAGTTAATGTTTCAGCCTGTTAAGCTGACAAAGTAAGGTGCTTACTTATGATTACTGTGATGCTGGTAGATGACCATAAAGTTGTACGACAGGGAGTACGTGCATTTTTACAAACGCAAGCGGACATTGATGTGGTGGCTGAGGCGGAGAGTGGTGAAACGGCCGTTTCACTAGCACAGGAACACGCGCCCGACGTGGTACTGATGGACTTAGTGATGCCCGGTGGGATAGACGGCGTGGAGGCAACGCGACAAGTGAAACAGGTTAGCCCGCGCACACAGATTATTATGCTGACTTCTTACCATCAGGATGAGCATATCTTTCCCGCCATTCGTGCCGGTGCTTTGTCGTATGTGTTGAAGGACGTGGAGCCAGAGGAATTGGCAACGGCCGTGCGTAAAGCCGCGCAGGGTGAAGCGGTATTACATCCGCGTGTGGCCGCCCGTGTGGTGCAAGAGATTCATGGTAGCCGTGATGAGGTGTTGAATCCGTTCACCGAACTCAGTGACCGTGAGATGGAAGTGCTGAAGCTAATTGCCGATGGCCTCAGCAATAGCGACATCGCTGAGACATTGGTGATTAGCGAGAAGACAGTGAAGAGCCATGTCAGCAACATTTTGAGCAAGCTACATTTGGGCGACCGGACGCAGGCGGCCGTTTACGCTTGGCGCGAGGGTATCAAACGGCGCGAGAATGGCTAACAACCATGCTATTAATCCGTTTGATCAGCTCACCCCACCTCCTCCCAACACCACAACCGCAACCTCTCCCACCACCCCTCCGGCCGAATTCTCAAACGTGCAA